>JBFMEJ010000186.1:0-4083 GCA_040753275.1 Bacillota bacterium | reverse complement strand
TTTTCCTCCCTGATAAAACACCCTTCTTCTGGTTCTTCCATCAATGCTTCAACAACATACTTTAAAACCTCTCGTTGGTTATAATTCCTGAGCATTTCTTCCACGCCTTTCTCCATCTGGTCGAGAGACTTACCGGCAAAATGTTCAAGTATCTTTATATTTTTTCTTTCCGTCTTATCTAAAGCTTTTTCGGTAACTTTAGGCAACGGCGCATCCCCCTGGAGCATTATCTGCCACACCACTACTCCTAAATAAAGCAATAATTCCCGCTCGTCCCCGTTTAAAAGATCGTCTCCTGCCGCCATAAGATAAGCAAGGATAACCGGCTGCTGCTTGCTCATCTGGTTAATCATCTTCTGTCCTTGAAGGGGAGACATGCTCCCCACTTTTTTCCAGGTTTTTTCAACAATTTCGGAAGATATTGGGTTCATCAATGTTAGCCTCCAAAAAAACATTTTTCTGTTCTCGGAAAGATCGGCCAGTTATCGTCTTTCCGGCGGCAATTTCTCTCTTCGCCTTCAAGTCGGAGTATTTTTTCAGTCATCCTGCAAACGTCGCTACTGGGTTCGGAGCCCTCCCTGCAAAAACCCCGTGAACATCAGAAACTTTTATCGATGTGGGTAGATTTCGACAGTTCCACAATGCCTTGCCGCTTTGCTGGGTGGGCATTCCCTTGATGTTCTGGTACGGCAAATGAGTTACTTCTATCGGCTGGGAAAAGCCTGCATGATTCTTTTCGTGGGATAGCCGAAAATGGTCCTGATTCGACCCGACCGTTCCAGAACAACAAACTTCTCGCTGTCAATGCGGTAGTTTGCCTGCCACGCAATGTATATGATGAAATCAGGGCGGTTAAGATGTCTTTTTCTTGCTCGTTTTCCCCGCCCACCTTCTCGCGATAAGTCGACGTAACGCTCTTATTGCCGAACACACATTCATAAAGCGCAAAATCCATTAAAACACTGGTTTCATCTTCGCTCTCGAAGATTAAGGTATTTCCGCTGACCATGCCCAGCAGACCCGCTGCTTTAAATAATATATCACGGTCAAGATAAGCTTTCATCATCTTCTGATTGAGCATCATACCGATTCTTCTGTACGTTTTATATTTTTCAATCATGAGCGTTCTTCTCCCCTCAAGGTTTCGCTTAGCGTATTTGACCTGGCTACCTGCCGCCGATGCTATAAACGAACCGGATCCTAAACCAAAAAATCTCTTCTCGCCTTTTCCACCTTTTTCAAATAGTCCTGAGTTTCTTTGTACGGCGGCACTCCTTGATAGCACTCCACCGCCCCGGGGCCAGCATTATAGGCCGCTAAAGCCAGGATGAGGTTTCCGGCGTAACGTTCCAGTAACGATTTCAAGTAGCGTGCCCCGCCTTCAAGGTTTTCCTCTGCATCCCAGGGATTGCGGACCCCGAGGGCAGCCGCCGTTTCCGGCATAAGCTGCATCAGACCCACGGCCCCCGCCGGCGATAGGGCCGCTGGGTTAAAGCCCGATTCCACTTTTGCCACGGCCTTTAGCAGCGCAGGGTCCAGGCCGTGTTTTGCGGCTACCCGGCAAATGAGGGAATCCAGTCGTGGGTCCATTTCGGACGGCTTCTCCGGGAGATTGGCCGGCTTGGACGGAGCTGTTCCAGTTAAGGCAGTCGTTTCACCTTTACGAACGGGTACCGCGAACAGACGGGGGAATACCGGCAAAAGCCAGGATGCTAAAGCAGAAGAGCTCAAAATTGCCAGCAAAGGCAGTGCTCCCGCAATTCCGGCGCTTGCGGCGAACCGGCTTTCCAGCAGTTCGGCCAGTATTATCCGAAAGGAAATTGCTTGTGGGTTAACCGGCCGGGCAACCGGGGAAGTCGAAACTGTTCTTATGGGCTGAAGGCCAAGAAAATCAACGTGCATCGCAACTCTTCCTTGCTTCCGGTTTTGCCTCTACTACAAAATCGTTACTTTTTAAGTATCCGCTATCCTTTCAAGCCTTTCCGCCTGAATTGGCGAAAACTTAGCCAGCCACCGCTCCGGAATACTTTCAAACCCCCAATATACTCCGGCAAGCCCTCCGGTAACCGCCCCTACGGTATCCGCGTCCCCGCCGAGATTTACTGCGCTGACCAGCGTTTCTTCGAAACTCTCTCCGTGAAAGCAACAAAGGGCGCAGGCCAGGGTGTCAACGGTATATCCACTCGAATTAAGGCAGGCCTCGGGCCATTCTTCAATAACCGCCAGTTTTTCTAAAACAAGTTTTTTGGCTACATCGGAAAATTTGACAGGGGTGAATCTAAAGTATTTACTTACCGCTTCCTTCCACGCAGATACCTTGTCGCGGGTTCCGTGCAAAAATTGTCTGACTAATAAGCAGTATAAAAAACAGGTAAGCGCCGCCTCCGGGTCCCAGTGGGTCATCCGGGCCACGTATGTGCACATCATGTATAGTTCGGCGGGGTCCCGGTACGCGAAAGCTAAAGGAAGCGTCCTCATCAGCGCCCCGTTTCCCGCCGTGCGTGTGCCTTCCTTGTGGACGGCCTCGGCAGCCTTGTGCCAATCCCGGAGTTCCTGGTATTTGATAAACACCGACCTGATCGTGTTGCCGATGTCAGGCGGGTTTGCTTTGAACCAGTGCAGGAATTTTTCACCTATGGGCTTCACGGGGTCGTGAGGATTGATCAGAATCCCTTCGGCGACGGCGAGCGTCATCTCCGTGTCGTCCGTCCAATCACCGGGCTTTAAGTTCAGCCAGCCACCTCCCACGATTTCTTTTAGCTGACCATATCTTTGTTGAACTTCTTCTTTGGTTAAAAATTCCAAAGTAGCCCCCAAGGCATCGCCAATGGCCACTCCGTACAAGCCGCCGCGGATTTTGTCCAGTATAACTCATCTCCCTTTTTTTCTTGGAGGCAACGTTTTCGTTCTCTACTCATCTAATTCCTCTAATGTTTCAGGGACGTAAACCTTTTTTAGTGGCAACAGCCCTTTGTAGCGGGAGTCAAACTGTTCGTAATGTTGTAAGATCAGGTTTACCAACTCGTCACCATCAATAAGCCGCAGATTGCTTTTGCTTTTCGCAAAGTTGCGGGCCTGGGGAGTAAAGGTGCCGAGCGTTACAAGAAGCCCGTATTCACCTGACGCAACTTTGCCGTAAAGCGCAGAAACCACCGGGTCGCCGACACTTCCCATACTGCTCTTAACCTGAACTTTTATAATCGGCGGCTCGAAACCCAACTCGTCTTTGTGTGCAATAATGTCGATGCCGCCATCCGGGCCTTCAGGCGAAATCCGCGTCCGGTAACCCATCGTTTCCAGCAGGTGGGCAACAAAATCAGCCAAAGGGTGGCCCTTTAACTCCTGAGCTAGCTTTTTAACAATGAAATCTCTGGTGGTATCTTCGATTCCTTTTGCGACTTTTGAGATCGTATCGTCCTTGGACGGAGGTAGCGGGGGAGTCTTACCTTTCAGTGCGGCAAGGAACTCCTCGTAGTAATTTTTGACCTGGAAAAGGCTCATCGCCGAGCCGATTTCGTAAAGCGCCCCCTGGGTAAAATTAGTACGAGGAAAGGAATGCAGCCACTTGACCGGACGTAGGTGCGGGTATCCCTTTCCGACGACGGGATCGTACTTGTAAGGGCCGACAACCTGCCCGATGTGGACTTCCCGGTCACTCTTCGAAGGGTAAACAACAATATCACCATCCTTCATTTCGTGAACGAAGCGGTAAAGTTGTCCGGCATTATTAGGGATCGCACCAGGTTTTTTGTCGGGGTAGCACTCGGCAACTTTTGCCTTAAAAGCCTCTCGGTCGGCCTTAAGTTTACTAAGATCGCCTAACTTGTCCCAGCCGATGCCGATATAATTTTTCTTTAAGAAAAGGGCGTCAGCATCTCCGGTCTTGCCCGCATGGATGCCCCAAACAGTAAGTTCGGTTTCGGCCATTTTTATCTCTCCCCGAATATTTTTAACGGCAGATTTTTATCGCCGCCTATAATATCTTAACATTTTTCAGGCCATTTTTCTCAAATTCAGCAGAATACTTCGCCCTTAGCTCTTCTTCCTTCTCGAACCTGGTATGCATGTCCATTTCCGAAAAGG
>JBFMEJ010000185.1:0-4127 GCA_040753275.1 Bacillota bacterium | reverse complement strand
CCCACGGGCGACTCTAATGAAAATCCACGGGTGAAACAGGTTAATTTTTCTCCGGCAGGAGAAGAGCGTTGCTCACCAGGTGGTGCAGGTGGCTCAGCTTGCAATCCAGTTTATAATACCGGATAATGTCGTTTAACTGATCCCAGCAGTTGTGACAGGGGGTGACGACGATTTTCGCACCCGTTTTCTCGATCTGCTCAGCTTTGAGCTTTCCTTTGGCCATCCGGTAGGGGTAAATGTCCTTGCCCATGGACAAAAGCCCGCCGCCGCCCCCGCAGCAATAATTGTACATGCCCGAGGGCTGCATCTCCCGAAAGTCCATCACCACATTCTGCAGGATGTAGCGCGGTTCTTCCACAATCCCTTCCTTGCGCACGGCGTTGCACGGGTCGTGGAACGTCACCGGCCCGGGGTTGCGCGTAGGATCGACCTTGATCCGGCCCTCTTTAATCCACTGCGCCTGCAGCTGCACGAAACTGATCACCGGGTAGTCGGCGTGCAGCCAGACCTTGCGCCCCCACATCTGGGCGCGGGTGGCGTGCCCACATTCGGTGACCACCACCACCTTCGCTTTCAGCCTGATGTACTCGTCCATAATCCGCTGGACCATGATCCGGGAGGCTTCGTCGTCGCCGCTGAACAAGGCGTAATGGGTGGCGTCCCACCACCGGCTGCTGCATGTCCAGTTCGCCCCGGCGGCCCAGAAAATCTTCAGGATGCTGGCGATGTCCTGGGGGTAATATTTGATTTCCCGGGGGTCCCAGAGGAATAAATAATCCGCCCCTTCTTTATCCACCTCTATTTTGACGTCCGGGTCGCCGAGTTCGGCGGCGGTCTCCTCCGCCATCCACTCCAGGGTTTCCAGATAATCCTCCCGGGTGACCTCCATCTGGTTGCCGGTGTTGATCTGGGCGTTCACCACGTCTTGCAAAAAGCCCGGGGCGTACACCCCCCGGCTGACCAGCATACCCCGCAGGGTACGCACCACGCCGGAAATATCCACTTTCATCGGGCATTGCATGGTGCACCGCCCGCACATGGTGCAGGCCCAGATAAAGGTGGAATTGAGCGCTTCCTCGCGCATCCCCAAAAGCACTTGCGTGATAAATTTCCGCGGGTCGGAATGATCGTGGACGCCGTTATACGGGCAGCCCGCGCTGCACATCCCGCAGGTGAGGCAGTTGGTGAAATCCAGCGGCTGTCCATCCGTCGTAAATTTCGCCACGATCTCATCCCGGAAGGAAGGATCTAATTTGTCGGCCAGGATCGTCCCCAATAGATTTTCCTCCTTTCGCTGGCTTTTTAACTTTGCAGGGGAGTTCGCTTGCCGGAATCCGTTATGCAAATTTCGTGCAAGGAGATAAAAAGTATATTTTTCAAGAATTGTCCTTTTTTCTGAGCAGCTCCAAAGAAAAGACAGGGTGCATTTTGCACCCTGTCTTTTCTTGTTGAGATTGCAGTTTGCACCCGCATCCCGGCATCCCGGCATCCCGGCATCGCGACCGGGAATCGCTCCCTCCGGCTCCGCGGGCTT
The DNA here is from genome assembly GCA_040753275.1 of Bacillota bacterium. Lineage (GTDB taxonomy): Bacteria > Bacillota > Desulfotomaculia > Desulfotomaculales > Nap2-2B > JAIMBK01. The sequence continues at coordinate 2,593 of JBFMEJ010000185.1, read as the reverse complement.
ATTTTGAACCGGGAATTTTGATCCCGTACCGTTTAATCTTCCGCCACAGCGTGGTTTTATCGATGCCCAGTTCCCTGGCCGTGGCCAGGCGCCGAAAATTGTTGCGCAGCAGCGCCTCGCCAATCAAACGCGCCTCCATCTCCGCCAGGGTCAGCTTTTGGGCACACCGGAGCCCATTGAACGAACCGGTTGCATTTTGCAAGTACCCGGGCAAGTGCTCCGGCCTGATCAGGCCGCCCTTGATCAGAATAAAAGCGTGCTCGATGATGTTTTCCAACTCCCTGACGTTCCCGGGAAAATCGTGCCCCATTAAAATCGCCAGCGCCTCTTCGGAAATGCCCACCACATCTCTTCCCTTCAGGACATTGAACCGGCCAATCAGATGCTCAACCAGCAAAGGGATGTCTTCCCGGCGTTCGGTTAAAGGGGGCAGGGTCAGGGTCAGCACATTGATCCGGTAGTAGAGGTCGCGGCGAAACAAGCCCTTGCTCATTAACTCGGCGAGATTCTTATTGGTGGCCGCCAGAATCCGGACGTCCGCCTTGACCGGCCGGGTGGTGCCCAGCGGTTCGTATTCTTTTTCCTGCAATACGCGCAGGAGCTTCACCTGCAGCCGCGCCGGAATATCGCCGATTTCGTCCAGCAAGAGGGTGCCTCCCTGCGCACGGGCGAACCGGCCGGGCTTGCTTTTTTTGGCGTCGGTAAAAGCGCCCGCCTCGTAGCCGAAAAGCTCCGACTCCAGCAAGGTATCGGGCAGGGCGGCGCAATTCACAGCCACAAACGGTTTATTTTTACGCGGGCTTAAATTGTGAATGGCCCTGGCCAGCAGCTCTTTCCCGGAACCGGTGGGCCCCTCAATCAAAACCGTGCTGTCGCTTTTGGCGATTTCTGGCAGAACCTCAAAAATCTGCTGCATCCGGTGGTTTTTGCTGATCATATCGGCAAAGGTGTACCGCCCATACAACTCCTTACGCAACTCTTCCACCAGGCTCAAGTCCCGGAAGGTTTCCACCCCGCCGATGACCGTCCGGCCGCTTTTTAAAACACCCGTGCTGATGCTGATCGGGACCCGCTTGCCCCTGGCGTTCACGATGTAAACCGCTTTATTCACCACCGGGCAGCCCGTTTCGATGGTTTTTTTTAAGGCGCAGCCCGTCTCGCAGATGTTGGCCCGGAAGATTTCCCGGCAATACCGCCCCAGGGCCTGCTTCCGCGAAAAACCGGTAATTTCTTCGGCCGCCCGGTTAAAGGAAGTGATCCGCCACTCCCGGTCGACGGTAAAAACGCCGTCGGCGATGCTTTCCATGATAATACCGGTCGCATCCGGAAAATCTTCTTTCTCTTTCATAATGAGCACCTGCCCGCAAACGGAAAAATAGGAGTGCACCTTTTAGAAAACCTTTTCTAAAAATATAACACGAGGCTCAACCAAAAAACAATGCAAGGAGGGGTCCTCCAGAAAATAACCCCAAAAGCTCACTTTCTAAATACGCAAAACTTCCGCTTTATCCCTCTTATCCCTCGATCCCGGCAAGTATTCACTTAACCCGCTGGGGCATGCCCCAGTACGATGAACAGTTTCACTAAATGAATATTTACCAATTAATTACCAAATTCCGTTTCCCATCCCGGGTGATCCATATCTTCTTACTCTGCTTACCTTACTTTTTACCTCTTTCCCAAAAGGGGTTATTGTGATAAGCTATAAAAGGTGTTTTTATTTCCTTTCGGGAAGATTTCTGGAGGAATTTCATGCGCAAAGGCGAAATAAGAAAAGAGGTGCTCAAAGCCCGTTTAGCCCTGCCCGCAGAAGAGGTTGACGAAAAAAGCGCAAATATTTTAAAAAGGCTGCTGGCTCTGGAGGAGTACCGCCGGGCGGCCGTTTTAATGACCTACGTGGATTTTCGCAACGAAGTGCGGACAGGGGATTTGATCAGGGAATCCCTGGCCCGGGGCAAACGGGTGGCGGTGCCCTTTACCGATCCCCGGGACAGACGGTTAATTCCTTCGCTTTTGCTCAATTTTCCGGAGGATCTTGCTCCCGGCACCTGGGGCATCTTAGAGCCTGCACCGGGTTGCCTGCGCCCGGTGAAACCGGCCGAAATCGACCTGGTGGTGGTGCCGGGCGTGGCCTTTGACGAAAAAGGAAACCGCCTGGGTTACGGCGGCGGTTACTACGACCGCTTCCTGCCGCAGACCAGGCCCGGTTGTTTTCACGTTGCCCCGGCCTTTGAGCTGCAAATCCGGCCGGAACTCACGCCCGATCCCTACGATTGCCCGGTGCACTGCCTGGTTACGGAGAAACGGGTGATTTATGTAAAAAAAAGCCGAAAGACCTGTCCGGAGGAAGAGAAATCAAGATAAAAAGGAACCAATTACCAAAAAATATCTGGGAAGGGGAGATGAGCTTGTCTGGATGTCACTGCGCGCAAGATGAAAAGGCCAGAGAAGAAGCGTTACAAAAGCTGTTCGCGGAGTACCGGGGCGTGAAAGGGGCGCTCATCCCGCTCCTCCAGGGAGCCCAGGAAATTTACGGCTACCTTCCGAAGGAAGTAATGCAAAAAATTTCGGCCGAGCTAAAGATTCCCTTCAG
>JBFMEJ010000184.1:0-4164 GCA_040753275.1 Bacillota bacterium | reverse complement strand
GGGGGAAACGGAGGAACAATTTCAAAATACATACCGTTTCGTCCAGGAAATGGCCTTTTCCCGGCTGCACGTGTTTAAGTATTCGCCGCGCAAACCCACCCCCGCCGCCAAAATGCCGGACCAGATTCCGGCCCCGGTGAAAGAAGACAGAAGCCGGCTGCTGATTGACCTGGGCGAGGAACTGGCCCGCTCCTTCGCCGCCCGTTTTTTGGGCAGGGAGGTGGAAGTGCTGGCCGAAGAGCCCTCCCGGGAGTTTCCGGGGCATTATGAAGGGCTGACCGGCAATTACCTCCGGGTCATTTTTCCGGCGGCCGGCGATTGCCGGGGCGAACTGGTGACGGTCCGGGCGGAAGAGTTGATTGGTTCGAATCTGCGCGGGAAAACGGTTGAAGGTGCGGTGAAATTCAACCGGAAAAGCAGGATTTAAAAAAATTCTGTTGAATTGTTAAGATCAGGTGACTGCTGAATGTTAAATAGTTACGTGCTGATCACTCCGGCGGCCGGCAGCTTGCTTTTGGAATATGATTTTTAACAACCGATGACCGTTCAAAAGGGGGTGATTTGACTTTGCAAGAATGTATTTTTTGTAAAATTGTGCACAAAACCGTCCCGGCCGAAATAATTTATGAAGACGACCGGGTGATGGCCTTTAAGGATATTCGTCCGGCAGCCCCGGTTCATTATTTGTTGATTCCCAAAAAACACATCCCCACCTTCCTGGACTTAACGGAAGAAGAGGAAGGGATTGTCGGTCATCTGCAGCGCGTTGCCGGTATTATTGCCAGAGAAGCCGGCCTCGACCGGAAAGGTTTCCGGCTGGTCAGCAATTGCCTGGAAGATGCCGGGCAGCTGGTTTTCCACCTGCATTATCATTTTCTCGCCGGTCGCTCCCTGCATTGGCCGCCCGGTTAAAATGGTCAAATATTAATGTTCAAAGTGGGGTTGAGAAATGTGCAGACGGTAATCAAAGGCGGAGGGAGGGGAAATGGATGGCAGAAGTACGAGTTGGGAAAAACGAAACACTGGACAGTGCCCTCCGTCGTTTTAAGCGCACTTGCCAGAAAGCGGGTGTGCTGGCTGATGCGAGAAGACACGAGCGTTACGAAAAACCAAGTGTCCGGCGCAAGAAAAAAGCACAGGCGGCGCGCCGGCGCAAATATCGGTAAAACATTCAGGCGCGGCAACGCCCGGGGTAACTCCCGGGCGTTTTCGATTTAAAAGACGGCTGGGGTTGTTTCTCCTTATTAGTTATAAATAAACCAGGAATTTATTTTTTGAACCCAAAAGGATTAACGGTACATTTGGTAGAATAATATAGCTCCAGGGAGTTGCTTTTTTCGAGGAGGTGCAGCCGGTGAGTTTTCGCGAGGAAAGGGCGGCGGAAAGAAAAATGAACATCATCAAGGTTGCCGCCAAATTGTTTAGTGAAAAGGGGTATCACGACGCCACCCTGGAGGATATCGCCAAAAACCTGAAGTATACCAAGGGATCGATTTATTACTACATCAACAGCAAACAGGAACTGCTTTTCCAGTGCCACGAACTGGCCATGGACATGTTGATTAACCGCATGGAGGAGATTGTGGCGGCGGATTGGCCCCTGGAGGTCAAGCTAAAGGAAGGGATCAAGGCGCACATTGAAATGGTCGTGGGGGAAATGTCCCTGGTTACCGTGGCCCTGGGCCAGGAATTCGAACTGCAGGAAGATTACCGGCAAATTATCGTTGCCAAGCGGGATCAATACGAAAGATATTTCCGCCGGCTCGTGGACGAAGGGATTGAAAAAGGGATCTTCCGTCCGATCCCCAGTAAAATGGCCGTCTTTATCATTATGGGGGCGGTGAACTGGATCCCCCGCTGGTATTCCGAAAAGGGGAGCATGAGCAAGGAGGAGATCGCCGAATTTTTTGCCGATTATCTCGTCCGGCCGCTGCTTCAAACGCAGGCCTAAAAGAGGCCGGCCGCCTGGCCGAGTTTGCCCACAAACCGCATGCTTTCGAACAGGGCAAGATCCTCTTTGCTGACGTTTTTGCCGAATTTAGCCATTAAAACGTTGGCCGGGTGCTCAAGGATGTCCGGGTCGTCGGTGGTTACTTTCTTTAGGCCTACCTTGCCGAATAGTTTGGTGAGGACCTGCTGGTAGCCCCACAGGCTCAGGCCCGTGTTTTTCAGATCCCAGTGCCAGCAGTATTCCGTGGTGATGACAATAAAGTCTTCCAGCCGTTCATTGGCAAAGGCCAGTTTCAACAGGTTCTCCGCCAGACGGTACTGCCGCCACTCCGGGCTTACTTCAATGCCGCCCATTTCTAAAATGCGGGGGTGCTTGCTCCAGCGGGAATATTCATCCGGCCGGTGAAAGGCGATGTAAGCGACAATTTCTTGCTGGTGGCGGGCGAGGTAAATCATGCCGTCGGGTAAATAAGTAATTTTAATGAGCGCTTGTTTTTGACGGTCGGGAGGGCGAAAGTTGGTTAAAAGGTGATTCATTGTCAAAGTTTCCAGGTAAGTACCCGGAGCAGGCCCCTCAATATAAACGGTTCCCTTTGGTGTTTCGATTGCGACCTGTTGCATCTCCATCAACAGCCCACCTCCTTCACCTTTTAACTTCCCGCCGTTAATCATAGGATTGCTTTTTGCTTGCATTTTTATTATAATGATATGACTTCCAATTGACAATAGCGAGGAATGAAATGGTTCTATTGAAAATTTTCGAATAAGTGCTTTATTGACACGGTTGTTTTCTTTATTGTATAATGTCTTCCAAAAGGGAGAAGGGATGGTTCAAATGGCTTTTGAGGTATATAAACCTCGCGGTGAAAAAGCGGAAAAGGCTCCGGTAGTGTCTTTTTCCAAAAGTTCAATTGTTTTAAATAATATCTCCAGAGAAAAACTTAACTCATCAAATGTCGAACTGGCCTATGACGATGAAACAAAAACAGTGCGGATCCGCGCCGTGGACGGCGGCGGCATGCAAATTAAAAAGACAAAAGTTTTCGGCCGCGGTTTTTACAAGCACTTCGGCATCAACCCGCGGGGCAAATGCGAAGCCCGGTTTGATGAACAGGAACGGGCTTTATACGTGGATATCAGCAATATTTTAAATTAAAAGGGAAAACTCATTTTTTCATCGTCAAGCCGACGAATTTTTTCTGCTGTCGGCTTTTTTGCGTTGCTTGACCGGACATTTACCGCCAAGTGCAGGCAAGGGGGTTCTTTATGCGCCTGGGCGTTGACATCGACGGCGTCATTGCCGACACCTTTCCTCTGCTGGTGCGCGAGCTTAACGAATATTTTCAGGTTGATCTGGCTTTGCAGGACATTAACGATTATAATATTTTTAAAGTGTATGGCTTAAATGAAGCGGAAATGCTCCGGTTTCTCGGCGACCGGGAGGAAGCTTTAATGGAAGGCCCGGCAGTTAAAGACGGCGCCGTCGAATGTTTGAGCGTTTTAAGCAAAAAGCACACCATTTACCTTGTCTCTGCCCGGTATGAAAAATACCGGCCCCAAACGGAAAAATGGCTCCACAAACATGCCGTTCCTTACCACGTTCTGGTCTTGTTGGGCAGTCACGATAAAAGGGAAGTTTGCAGCCGGATGGCAGTGGATGTGTTTATTGAAGACAGCTTAAAAAATGCCCACCAGCTCAGCGCCTGCGGGATCCCTGTCCTCTTGTTCGATGCTCCTTATAACCAGGGGGAACTGCCGCCCCTGGTCCGGCGGTGTTATTCCTGGGAAGAAATTTTTCAGCTGTTCGAAAACGGAAAATTTAACTGGTTTTAGACACGAAGGAGTTTTCAGCACCCGGGAGGACGATTGAAAATCGGTTAAAGGGGTGAATAATTTATGGAATACCCCGGGCAAATTGCCGCTCTGGCCGGTTTGTTGAGAAACTGTCACCCCTGTTATGCCCTTACGGGGGCGGGGATCAGCACGGAAAGCGGCATCCCGGATTTTCGCAGCCCCGGCACGGGCTTGTGGACGAAGTACGATCCCATGAAAACCGCCAGCCTGACCGCTTTACGCCGGGACCCGGCGAAATTTTACGAAATTAACCTGACGCGCTGGACCAGCTACCGGAGCTGCCGGCCGAACAACGCCCACCTCGCTTTGGCGCGCCTGGAAAAGCTAGGTTACGTGGCCGGTGTTATTACCCAGAACATC
>JBFMEJ010000183.1:0-4164 GCA_040753275.1 Bacillota bacterium | reverse complement strand
GGCCGTTTTCGATGCTGGCGAAGCGCACCAGGTTTTCTCCCGCCGGGCCGATGGCGGCGACCTGGACGTTTTCGTCGTTGTGCCGGCGCCGGATTTCCCGGACGGTTTCCCAGGCGTCCCGCCCCCAGAGGTACCCTGCCGGCAGAATTTGCACTCGTCCGTCGCATATCCACAGGTAGACCGGAGCCGCTGCTTTCCCCCGGACGACCAGGCCGTCGTACCCGGCAAATTTCAGCTCGCTGCCCCAGAAGTTGCCGGAATTGGCGGTTCCGAAGAGGCCGGTGAGCGGCGAAAGGGCGGAAGCCTCAGTGCGGGAAGCGGTCGGCACCGTCGTGCCCACCAGCACCCCCACCCCGAAGACGAGCACATTTTCCGGCCCCAGGGGGTCGGCCCCCGCGGGAATCTCCCTGTCCAGAATTCGCGCATTAAAACCCAGGCCGCCCAAATACCTTTTCGGCCAGTTCTCTTCGATGGGGCGCTCTTTGATTTCTCCGGTGGTCAAATTAACGTCCAGGATTTTACCACTATAACCGTACAAGTGATCAACCTCTTTCATTTCTGTTGGCGCTTTTTAAAAAAGCGGCATGGAAGCCTAATCGCTTTTAATAACCCCGTTTGTCTTCAGGTGTTCCGCTTGAAAAAGACATCCGGCAGGCACAGGTTGTTACATTGCAGCAGTCACCGGTTTATCTGCCGTTTCCGGGTCAGGGAGCTCGACCACCCGCAGGGCGCCCGAGGGGCAGGCCAGGGCGCATTGCAGGCAGCGGCGGCAAGAAGACGAAAAAGCAATGGTGAACGTTCCTTCAAATTCGTGCCTGGCTACGGAAACGCGTGCTTTCGTAAGATCAAATGCATCGTGACTGGTAATGGCGCAGGTCAGCGCGCAAGTCAGACAGCCGATGCATTTACCGGGGTTGATCGCCATTTCCTTGGGCATCGAACCACCCTCTAAAATTTCGCTTAATTAAAAAATTCGCCCTTAGGCAGAGAATCACCTTCTATTTTGGGTCCGATCCCGTAAAAAAACCGCCGGGCTGGCCTGCCCCGGCGGTGAGGTCGTTTTGTTTTCCGCTTGTCCCTGTAGCCTTCTTCACGCTATTTTTTCAATGCGCACAGCGCATACTTTCAGTTCCGGAATTTTGGCGACGGCGTCCCGGGCCGGGTTGGTCAGGCGGTTGATGGCTACCTCCGGGAAGTGGAAGGAGGTAAAGACCAGCCCCGGCGGCACCCGGTCGGTGATGCAGACGGGGACTTCCACTTCGCCGCGGCGGGAGACCACCTTTACTTTTTCCCCGTTGTTCAGGTTTAAGGCGCGGGCGTCGGCCGGGTTGACCTCCAGGAATTCTTCCGGATAGTAAACTTCCAGGGCGCCCGTGCGCAGGGTCATGGACCCGGTGTGGTAATGGAAGTGCCGCCGGCCGGTGCTCAAGACAAACGGGTAATCCTCATCCGGCTGCTCCGCCGGCGGGACGTGCTCCACCGGATGGAACTTTCCCAAGCCCCGGGCGAACTTGCCCGCGTGCAGCACGGGGGTGCCGGGGTGGTCTTCGGCCGGGCAGGGCCAGACCAGGCCGCCCTTTTCCAGGCGCGCGTAAGAGATCCCCCCGTAGGACGGGGTGAGCCGGGCGATCTCGGCCATGATTTCCTCCGGCGAACTGTAGCTCATGGGATATCCCATGGCGCCGGCCACCAGGCAAATGATCTCCCAGTCGGCCCGGGCGCTGCCCACGGGTTCAATGGCTTTGCGCACCCGCTGCACCCGCCGCTCGGTGTTGGTAAACGTGCCGTCCTTTTCGGCGAAGCTGGCCGCGGGCAGCACCACGTCGGCCAATCTCGCCGTTTCGGTGAGGAAAATGTCCTGCACCACCAGAAACTCCAGCTTTTCCAGGGCGTGCACCGCGTGGCCGGCGTCGGGGTCGGAAAGCACCGGGTTTTCGCCCATGATGTACATCCCCTTGACCTGGCCGTGGGCGGCGGCTTCCAGCATTTCCCCCACGGTGAGGCCGGGTTTGGCGGGCAGTTCGCGCACACCCCAGGCGGCGGCAAATTTTGCCCGCACATCAAGGCTGGTCACGCTCTGGTAGCCGGTGAAAACGTTGGGCAGCCCGCCCATGTCGCAGGCGCCCTGCACGTTGTTTTGCCCCCGCAGGGGGTTTACTCCGCTGTGGGGCTTGCCGATCTGCCCGCAGAGCATGGCCAGGTTGGCCACGGCGAAAACGTTGTGGGTGCCGCAGATGTGCTGGGTCACGCCCATGGTGTACAGGATCGCGGCGTTCTTCGCTTTGGCGTAGCCGCGGGCGACTTCCCGGATTGTTTGGGCGGGGATGCCCGTAATCTTTCCGGCGTATTCCGGCGTATACCGGGCCACCGTTTCTTTAAACGCGGCGAAACCTTCCGTCCGGCTGTCCACGAACTCCTTGTTCCACAACTCTTCGGCGATGATCACGTTGGCCAGGCTGTTTAAAAGCGCGATGTCCGAACCGGATTTAATCTGGAGATGGACGTGCGCCAGTTCAGCTACTTCCGTTTTGCGCGGGTCCACCACAACCAGGGTGGCGCCGCTCTGCACGGCCTTTTTCACTTTCAGGCCGATTACCGGGTGCGATTCAGTGGTATTCGTCCCGATGGCCAGGATAAAATCCGCCCCCGCAATGTCCCCGATGGGGTTGGTCATTGCTCCGCTGCCGAACGCTGCCGCCAGACCGGCGACCGTCGGCGCGTGTCAGAGGCGGGCGCAGTGGTCGATATTGTTGGTCCCGAGCACCGCGCGCGTAAATTTGCTCAGCAGGTAGTTTTCTTCGTTGGTGCAGCGGGCGGAAGCAAGCACCGCCAGCGCGTCGGAGCCGTGTTTCTCCTTAATCGCTCCCAGTCTGGCAGCGACCAGGTTGATCGCTTCCTCCCAGGAGGCTTCCGTGAAAACGCCGTCTTTTTTAATGAGCGGCCGGGTCAGCCGGTCCGGGTGGTGGATGAAGCCGTAGCCGAAGCGGCCCTTGACGCACAGGGCGCGCCCGTTCACCTCGCCGTCGGTGGAGGTTACGCCGATCACCCTCCCGTCCTTGACGTTCAGGTCAAAGGTACAGCCGGTGCCGCAGTAAGGACAGGTGGTGGTGACTTTCTTTATTTCCCAGGTGCGGGCGGCGCCGCGCAGCCCTTTTTCCTGCAGCGCCCCCACCGGGCACACGGCCACGCAGTTGCCGCAAAAGACGCACTCGGATTGCCCCAGGCTGGTATCCATGGCCGGGGCGATTTTCGTGTTGAAACCCCGGTAGGCGAAATCAACGATGTTTTTGCCCTGCACCTCGGCGCACATGCGCACGCATTTGCCGCACAGGATGCATTTGTTTAAATCCCGCACGATAAAGGGGTTGTCGTCCTCGACGGGGTAGTTGTGCCTTTCCCCGGGAAAAGTGCCGCTGCGCACGCCGTAAAGGTAGGCGTAGTCCTGCAGGCGGCAGTCGCCGTTCTTCCCGCAGGTCAGGCAGTCCTCCGGGTGGTTGGAAAGTAAAAGATCCAGGATAGTCTTCCGGGCTTCAATAACGGCCGCCGAGGCGGTGTGGACCACCATCCCGTCGGCGGCGGCGGTGACGCAGGAAGCCGGCAGGTTGCGCATCCCCGGAATTTCCACCACGCACAGCCGGCAGCCGCCCCAGCCGGACAGTTCCGGGTCGTGGCACAGGGTGGGGATGAAGATGCCGGCCTGCCGGGCCGCCTCCAGGACGGTGGTGCCGGCCGGGACGGTGACTTTTTGTCCGTCTATGGTTAAAGTGATCTCAGCCACTTCTTGAAATGCCTCCTTTCGTGGTATTTTATCCCCTTTTGCAACCAGCTCCTTGGCCCTAAGTATATATCGCTCGCTGCAAAACGAACGGTAGCTGGTCATTTTCAGTTTTTTACGGACCTCAGCTTTTCCAGCATTTCCTCCAGCCCCAGGGCTTCCGCCCAGGAGACCGGGACGAATTCCCCGCCTTTTTTCAGCATGGGCGTGAGCGGCTCTTCTACGTAGCGCAGCTCCAGACCCAGGCGGCCCTTTAGGCACAGGGGCCGGCCGGAGGCGGGCGCTTTGGCCGTGATGCCGATGACCTTGCCGTCCTTGACGTTCAGGTCGAATTTACAGCCGCTGTCGCAAAAAGTACAGGTTACCTCTTGTTTGGTGATCTCCCAGGT
>JBFMEJ010000182.1:0-4175 GCA_040753275.1 Bacillota bacterium | reverse complement strand
GAGGAGTATATTTTTCCACACCTTTTGCAATAAACGCGGAAAAAGAGGGTATTAGCTTATGGACAATGCAGTAAGGGAAAAATAGTCTCGCTAATTAATCAACACTGATCAGGATAGAGAATTCCAATTAAGGGGAGATGTAATACATGACCGATTTAGGAGAGCTAAGATTGTCTCCCGAAGAAAAGCAAGCTCTATATGAAGTTAAAAAAGAATTAGAAAAGAAATACCCCGTAGCCAAAACCCTAGTCTTCGGGTCGGTAGCTAGGGGAGAAGCAGACGAGGAGTCAGACCTCGATATACTGGTTTTAACGGAAAGGCCCATGACCCACAGAGAAAAGCACGATATTTACGCTATAGTTACAAACATTAACCTGTCTTTTGACACCAATATCAGCGTACTAGTAGTATGCCGGGAATCGTGGGAAAATGGATTGCATTCGATCCTGCCAATAAAAGAAGAGGTGAATCGGGACGGGGTGACCTTTTAGATGAACACCGAAAGAAAGAAATTAGCCGTATACTGGATGCAAAAAGCCAAAAGAAGTTATGAAACCGCGGTACGCGAATTGAAGCAAAAGAACTATGATTTCTGTGCCAACAGGTTGTACTACGCTGCTTTTTATGCAGTTAGCGCAGTTCTCATACTCCGAGGTCAATCCTACACAAAACACAGCGGTGTTCGAGCGGCGCTTCATCGAGATTTTGTTAAACCGGGTATTATAGCTACTGAATTCGGAGCTTTGTACGATGCATTGTTGCGGGACCGTGAAGAGAGTGATTATGTGGCGTTTGCTGATTTGGACCCTGAGGTATTAAAGCAGGAAATAATAGAAGTCAAGAAGTTTGTCGACAAATTCCATGGAATTCTGGCGTCTGAAATTGACAAAGATTAAGTGTTCTCGGGGCAGGGCGGGATTTTGCGAAGGTTCTCAGGACGGGTGTAGAACCCCTTTTTGCTTTTTATGAGAGGTCTTTAGGGAGGCGTGTATAATTGGCAGTTATGCAAGTAACGGGTGCCGATCACTTAACCGCAGCGGAATTGAAGAGGAAAATCCAAACCCACACAGCTAACGTGGCCGTGGTAGGCCTGGGCTACGTCGGCCTGCCGCTGGCGGTAGAGAAAGCCAAGGTGGGTTTTCATGTTTTAGGCATCGAGCAGAACCCCAAAAGGGCGCACAAGGTCAACAACGGCGAAAACTACATCCTCGACGTAAAAGATGAAGACCTAAAAAAAGTCGTCCACGCAGGCAAACTAAAAGCATATACGGATTTTGCCTGCCTGCCGGAGGCCGACGTCATCGTCATCTGCGTCCCTACACCTCTCAACACCAACCGCGATCCCGATATTTCTTACATAGTAAACGTAACCAACGAAATTGCCAACCACCTCTGCCTCGGCCAATTGGTCACTTTGGAAAGCACCACCTACCCGGGCACTACCCAGGAAGTCATCCTGCCCAAACTGGAGGCTACTGGTCTGAAGGTGGGTCAAGACTTTTTCCTTACCTTTTCCCCCGAGCGGGTGGACCCGGGAAACAAGCGCTACACTACCCACAACACATCCAAGGTGGTGGGCGGGATTACACCGGCATGCCTGGACGTGGCCTACACCTTCTACGCCCAGACCATTCAACACGTAGTACCGGTATCTTCCCCCGCGGTGGCCGAGATGACCAAGGTCTTTGAAAACACCTATAGGGCGGTAAACATCGCCCTGGTGAACGAATTAATGCTATCTGGAAAGCCCGTGAATACGACTTTCACACCCGTTTTATTGAACTGGCCGGTGAAATTAACATGAACATGCCTTACCACTTTGCGATTCACGCCTCTTCAGCTATCAAAAAACCGGTAATCTTAAAGGACGGGTAGGCCCATGCGATCCATCCACCCCACGGCAAAAGTAGACGCAAGCTCTACGCTCGGTGATTTCGTTGTCATTCACGAGCATGTCGAAGTTGGCCCCGGCGTTATAGTCGGCAGCCATACCGTCATCCACGCCGGCACGGTCATCAGCGAGGGCTGCCAAATTGCCGACCATGCTGTTCTCGGCAAGCGCCCCCAGCTGGCCAAAACCAGCACTGTAAAGGCTGCCTGGCTGCCCCCCCCTGTTTATTGGCCCAGAAACCATGGTCGGTGCCTTTGCGGTCATCTATGCCGGCACGGCCATCGGCGCCCACGGCCTCATCGCCGACCATGCCTTTATCCGGGAGCGCTGTACCATCGGCGACTACGTGATTATCGGGCGCGGTGTCTCCCTTGAAAATCAGGTTTCCGTCGGTGATTATACGAAAATCCAGACCGGCTCCTACATTACGGCCTACTCCACCCTGGAGGCCTACGTCTTTATCGCCCCCATGGTTACCACTACCAATGACAACTACATGGGCCGTACGGAAAAACGCCTTCAGCAGATAAAGGGCCCCACCATCAAACGCGGGGCCCGCGTCGGCGGTGGCAGCATCCTGCTGCCCGGCATCATCATCGGCGAAGAAGCCTTTATTGCCGCAGGCGCGGTTGTCACCCGGGATGTGCCACCGGGTCAGGTCTATAAAGGGATGCCGGCAAAATACTTTAAAGACGTACCCTCTGAAGAATTGTTATAGGAAAGAGGCCTGGCTGATGAAAATTCCGTTAATCGACCTGAAAGCGCAGTATCTTTCCATTAAAGAAGAAATCGACGCAGCAGTGCTCAGCGTCCTGGAAAGCGGCCAGTACATCCTCGGCCCCAACGTTCAGGCTTTTGAGGAAGAAATGGCTGCCTACTGCAACCGTAAATTTGCCGTCAGCGTGGCCAGCGGGGCCGACGCTCTTCTCCTTTCTCTAGTCGCCTACGGCATCGGTCCCGGGGACGAAGTGATTACCACGCCGTTTACTTTTTTCGCGACGGCGGAAGTGATTTCCCTCGTTGGTGCCAGGCCGGTCTTCGTCGATATCGACGAAAGGACCTACAACATCAATCCAGCCCTGATTGAAGGCGCTGTTACCGAAAAAACGAAAGCTATCATCCCGGTACATATTTTCGGCCAGATGGCAGATATGGATCCGATTATGGAACTGGCTCGAAAATACAACCTGATTGTGGTAGAGGACGCTTGCCAGGCCATTGGCGCTGAATATAAAGGGAAAAAGGCTGGCTCCATAGGCCATACCGGCTGTTTTAGCTTTTTCCCTACCAAGAACCTGGGTGGCTACGGCGACGGCGGGATGATTGTACTGGATGATGAGGAGATTGCAAAGAAATTGAGAATGCTTCGTGTCCACGGCAGCAAGACGAAGTATTATCATTCAATGCTTGGCTACAACAGCAGGCTTGATGAAATTCAGGCTGCTTGCTTGCGGGTTAAGCTGAAGTATATTGATCAGTGGAACGATCAGCGCAGGGAAATTGCAGCCTTATATAACAGCCTGCACAGTGAAGCCGACTGTATAACGCCATATGTGGCGCCGATAAACAAGCACACTTTTCACCTGTATTATGTACAGTTCCCTGATAGAGACAGAGTTTCAGATAAACTATCGGCACAAGGAGTAACCTCCGGAATTTACTATTCTGTACCATTGCATAGGCAGAATGTTTATACAAGTATGGGTTACACGTCGTTACCGGTATCCGAGAGAGTAGTGCCAAAGGGATTGGCGCTGCCGATGTATCCGGAGCTAACGGGAGAAATAGTGCAAATTATTGTGGAAAGAGTGCGGGAGCTTGAATATTAACAGAAACAGAGACATGCCTAGGGCTTTGGGCCGTCGGCCTAAACATCGTCCTTAACCTCATCCTGGTGCGCTACCTGGCCCACGGCGGCCTGGCTCTGGCGAGCTCCATCGCCGCCACGGCGAACTGCCTCCTGCTGGCTTACTACCTGCGCCGCAGGCTTGGGCACCTGGACGGCCGGCGCATCCTGCGCTCCATCGTCAAATTCGCCGCCGCGTCCCTGGTGATGGGAATGGCGGTGGCCGCCGCCCACAGCTACTCGGCGTCCTTTTTCGACGCCGCCCTCCTCACCCACCGGCTGTTGCAGGTGGGCGGGCTCATCGCCTTAGGCGGGGCGGTTTACCTCGCCGCCGCCGCCCTGCTCAGGACGGAGGAGCTGGCGAGGGTGATCAGGCGGGTGGGGGCGAAGCTGCTGCCTGCGCTGCTCCCCGGGAAATGAGCCGCCTTGTTTCTGAGC
>JBFMEJ010000181.1:0-4243 GCA_040753275.1 Bacillota bacterium | reverse complement strand
AACCGCCTTCGAAGAAGGGGACAGCCGCCTGTTTTGCCTGGAAGACGGGAAAAAGGCACCCGATCCCCTGGCCGACGACCTCAGCCTGTACTGCGTTACCCCGGAGGGGCTGGTGATTATCCTGGGTTGCGCCCACGCCGGTCTGGTCAACATTTGCGAACACGCCCGGGAAGTGACCGGCCAAAACCGCATTTACGGTATTATCGGCGGCACCCACCTGGGACCGGTGACGGACACCCAGCGGGACGCCACCGTCGCCTACCTGCAGCAGCTGGACTTGGCGTTCCTGGCTGCCAACCACTGCACCGGGCTGCCGGTGATGGCCCGGCTGGCCGCCCTATTCAGCCAGCGTTTTCATTTCGCGCCGGCGGGGGCTAGTTTTACCCTTCCCCTGAAAAACGAAACATGAACATTACCGAAAAAACTGCAGATCAACAAAAGGACCGGCGGTTTTGGGCTGTCGGCCTTTTTTTAGATTTTCCTATGCTTTCACCTACGCAACATACCAATCTTCGGCGGCCGCTGAAGAAGTCGGGGGAAAAATTGAACTTTTTGAACCAGGCAATGAACATCAAACTGGACAATAGGCTGCCGGAAATGCCGGAATTTGCCAAAGGCATCCGGAGAGCGCCCAGCGGGGGCTTCTGGCTTACTCCGGAGCAAACTAAACCGGCGTTTGCAAAACGTAGTTTCCAACGTTTTTTCAAATCTGGACGGTAATGCAGCAGGATTAAGGCCAGGGCCGGACGAACAAAATATGGTAGAAAAAGGTGAAAAGGGAAAGGGGAATGCCCGGATGCGGATAATTCTGGCCATTACCGGGGCAAGCGGGGTCATTTATGGAATCAGGCTTCTCGAGCAATTGAACAAAGCCACGGTAGAAACCCACTTGGTGATGAGCGAGGCGGCCAAGAAAACCATGCGATTGGAAACCGCCGTTTCTCCGGAGGAACTGGCGGGGCAAGCCAACTTTTCTTACGGCAATGACGATCTGGCTGCCCCGCCCGCAAGCGGTTCCTTTTTGTATCACGGCATGGTGGTTGCCCCCTGCAGCATGAAGACCCTTTCGGCGATTGCACATGGTTATGCGAATAGCTTAATCACCCGTGCTGCGGACGTGACAATCAAGGAAAGACGCAAGTTGATCCTGCTTGTTCGCGAAACTCCCCTGAGCCCCATCCATCTGGAAAATATGCTTAAACTGGCCAAGCTGGGGGTAGTGATCATGCCCCCTGTTCCAGCTTTTTACCACCGTCCGCAAACAATTGAGGATCTTGTAACGCAAATGATCGGCCGGGTGATGGATCATTTAGGCATCGATAATAATCTGATGAAAAGGTGGCCGGAAAGCTTAAAATAGCGAGTGGAGCAGGCTGCCGATTCCGCGCAGGTCAAAGGCGGTGGGTACGACCCTGTTGAATTCCCGCGCCTTTTTTCCGCTTCTTCAACGGTAATCCGCAAGGCTTGCATAATGTGGTCGAGTTGTCCCACCAGGGAAAGAAGACCCTCTTTAGTTTTAGCGCGCACAAGAATCACCTTTTTTCGCGAGGTTTACCGTCCAGCAGTTTTCCTTCTTTTCTGATGGCCGCCGCTGGGCGAAGAGGGCAGAAGAATCAATGAGGTGCCGGCCGATGGTGAGGAAAAAGGCAGCGGATAAGCCTTCAACGCGTGAAGGGCCGGTTACGCTGGCAACCGGCCCTTCATCACTCCGAAACTGGTGGACCGTGAGGGAATCGAACCCCCAACCTGACGATTAAGAGTCGCCTGCTCTACCAGTTGAGCTAACGGTCCACATTATACTTATTCCAACTTTTAACTTCCGGCCTCAAACCTCCAAAATGGTCGGGATGGGGGGATTTGAACCCCCGTCCTCTTGCTCCCAAGGCAAGCGCGCTGGCCAAGCTGCGCCACATCCCGTCACCCTGGGAGTCCTCAAAAGCTGCCCCGGTTTTTATCGCAGAACTTGAGAACACAGCTTTAGTATAGCATAACAGTTCCTTTTTGGCAACCATCCCGAGAAGATTTCAGTGCTGACGAACCAAATATTTTATAAAGTTCTTTGAGCTCTTTTTCCACACCCGGCAGTATGGTCCGCAGGCAAAGATATGTGTTTTATGTAAATTTGGTAATGGCCTGGATATTTATGGCACTACCTGGACAGAATTGGTCCAAGCAGGTTTAGGCGAGGTGGCCCTCGCCCGAAGTGATTTTTTTAGTTTAGTAGAAACTCGCGTGACTAAATCACCAGACGAAGTTGCGCCGGTTTATTGCACAGCCTTCTCAGCCTAGAAAGGTCGAGCCAGTTGCCCGTGAAGGTCTGCCACAAAAACCGCAGAGTGCCGCGCATGCCAAACGTTTGCACCATTTCCCAAAGGGCCACGGTGTGTAAGGTGAGAATGTTGATCAGGTGGGCCAGCCGCATCAGGGCATGCCATCCTTTCAAGGCGTTCCAGTTATACGAAAAGGGATGTTCATAGTTATATCCGTAGCGCTTTTCGGTCAGGAAATTCTCTTCAATCCCCCACCGGTGACGGGCCGCCCGGTTGCAGCGGTTGATTACGTTTTTCCGGGTAATGGGGGTGCCCGACACCCACGCCCAGGTAGCCTCATTTTCCTCCCAGGTTTCGTTACAAACCACCACGTTAAGCACCAGGCGATGGTGGTGGTTTTGGGCATCCCGCCAAACATAACTTAGTTCGTTAGCCCACCAGAAGTTCTGGATCCGGTCGCCCCACTGATGCGTCCGGGTTTGCTCCGGTTCCAGTTTGTGGATTCCTAAAGCGTCTTCCCAGACCGACGGAAGGCAGTTCGCGGGCAAAACGATCATGAAGTCCCAGTTGTTCTGCCGGCAGATTTGCATGACCGGGCCGTTGGGATAAAGGCCGTCGGCCACAATTAGCAAAGGAAGTTTGCCCATCAGTTCTTTTAAGCGGGCGGCCAAACGATAAAAAGCCTTTAATTCGCAGTCTTGTTTATTCTGATCCGGGTCATTTTCACAGAACTCAGCCAGTAGTGGAATGACGATCCCTTGCGGACCCACGAGAGCGGCCTCCAGGAGGTAAACATAGTTTTTGTTCTTCCGGTGGAGGGCCTCCGGTGCGAAGGAGGCGGTCCGGGCAAACTTTTGGGTGCCGTCAATGGCGACCACATAATGTTTCTCGACCAACAGCGCCTGCAATTTCTTTTTGCGTAAGAGCTTACGGACGGTAGTCCCCAAAATATTTTCGATCTGCTCGGCCGGAATCTTCTCTAAAAGCCGGGCCAGGGTGTCCAGGTGCGGAGTGCCATCCACTTCGGGAAAGATCGCCCGCAGCGTATCTAAAATAGTGGGACAGCTAAGTTCCCGGTTGGCTTCGCGCCGGGAAGCGTATTGAAAGATAAACAACAGCAGGCCGTATACCATGAGTACGGTCAGTTTGTGCCGGATACTCCCGGGCCGGCGGGGATCCTTTAAGCGGGCGAACTTTTCTAACAGGCCGGGTAAGATCGCCCGCCAGGCGTTGATCTGGGCCTCGGCGGCGGACTGCCGGGCCGCCTGTTCTTCCTCCATTGTTTTCCAGGGACTTGTGCGATTGGGTAAGGTAGCTGCGTTAATTGCCTCCGGGTTACGCATCAAACTCACCCCCCTCATCCGCCACCGGCGTCGGCGCGCAAAGCTCTAAGCGCCAGCCCCTAACCAGGGGGTAAACAAACATCAGCTTAATTACCGGACTGCTTTTTTGCTTCCGGGGTTCCCGGCCCAGGCCGGCTGTTTCGCCGATGCACCGCCAGTTGGCCGCCCGGTAGCAGGTCCCCCGGTGCGGCGGGGTGACAAAGGTCTCTAAAAGCACCGGGGCGTAACCGTACCGTCTTTGCCAGTCCGCCCGGAGGCGCCGGGCGACCAGCGCTAAAGTATGGCTGGCCAGGTGCGGGATTTGCACTCCCGGCAGAATCAGAAAACGAGTATTGTTTACGATTCGATAACGAAACCGGTTGCGCTCTGTCGCCGTCCACCCGATAAAGGCTTCCCGAACGGCCACCTTTCTGGCCGCGGCGGCGAATAACAAAGCGCCCAGGATCTGGACCTTCCCTTCGGCCCGGCTCTGAATCCAATAGCGCTGGTGGGCGCCGACGGGTTGGCGGTAACCCAAGGGGTGGTAGGCGGCCACCGTTGCGTTCCAAAGATGCTGTTCCTCCACCG
This sequence comes from Bacillota bacterium, assembly GCA_040753275.1. Classification (GTDB taxonomy): domain Bacteria; phylum Bacillota; class Desulfotomaculia; order Desulfotomaculales; family Nap2-2B; genus JAIMBK01. The sequence goes on along the minus strand of JBFMEJ010000181.1, from coordinate 63 downwards.
GTACCGGGTCAACCGTCACCGGAAGATACTGTTTTAAAGGGCCTTCCCTGGGAATGCAGGGCA
>JBFMEJ010000180.1:0-4249 GCA_040753275.1 Bacillota bacterium | reverse complement strand
CAGGGGCATTTCCCCGTTTGCCTCGCTTTGCAATTGATCGAGCAAATAAATCGGGTCGCCGTCGTCCTGATGCAGAGTTTCGTAGATGGAGGCGGGCGATTGGGCCGCTTCCAGGGCGGTCACCACTTCTTCCCGGGACATCCCCAACTCCCCGGCCACCTCGCCGATGGAGGGCTCGCGCCCCAGGCGCTTGCAAAGCCGCTCCCTGATTTTCTGCACCCGGTAGGCCGCTTCCTTAACCGACCGGCTGACCTTCACCGGGTTGTCGTCGCGCAAAAAACGCCGGATCTCCCCCACGATCATGGGTACCGCATAAGTTGAAAATTTCACCTCGTAATTTAAGTCAAACTTATCAATGGCCTTCATTAATCCAATGCACCCTACCTGGAATAAATCCTCCAGTTCGTAACCCCGGTTTTGAAAACGCTTGACCAGGTTAAAAACCAGTTTTAAATTGCAATTAATCAACCTGTCCCGCGCCCGGGCGTCCCCGGCCTGGGCCTGGCGCAGCAGGGTGCGCATCTCCTCGTCGCCCAACAAAGGAAAACGGGGCAGGTTCATTTCCGCCAACCGGTTGCTCATAAACGGCGTTCCACCTCAGTATTCGCGCTCTTGGGCGGGTTCAATGTTCAATCTGCTCCTTTCCTCCCGGAGAACCCGCCGATTTGCTCATGGTGACCGTTGTGCCCTTGCCCGGAGCCGATTCAACGTGCAGAGTATCCATAAATGATTGCATAAAGACAAAGCCCAGCCCCATTCTTTCCGGATCGGTGGAATACGAAGGCTCTAAAGCCTTTTTCACGTTGGCAATCCCTTTCCCGCGATCGCCGATCTTGAGCTCCAGGGTGCCGTTGCTGATGGTCATGGTGATGGTGACGATTCCGTCGGGCCGGTTTTCGTAGCCGTGAATAATGGCGTTCGCCACCGCTTCGGAAACGGCCACCTTGATTTCCTCCAGGTCGTTTAAAGTAAATTCCAGCTGGGAGGCGAAGGCGGCCACGGTGACCCGGGCAAAGGCAACATTTGCCGCAAGGCTTTTAAACTCCAGTTTCGCCTGGTTATCCATCCCTTTTCCTCCTCAACCTGCCCTGGCGACAGCTTCTTCTTCGGACCTGTACTCCGGCATCACGGTCAACAGGCCCGACAAAACGAGAATCCGGCGCACCTGGGGCTGCGCCCCCACCAAAGACACCCGCCCTCCTTGCCGGGCAAGCTTTTTATAGCGCCCGAGGATGACCCCCAACCCGGAGCTGTCGATAAAGGAAACCCGGCTTAAGTTAAAAACTAAATGATTTACTGAGTTCTTCGCCAGGTTTTCCTCCAGGATTCCCCGGAAGCGATCCGTCACGCTTAAATCCAGTTCCCCGCGCGGACGGACAAATAAAGTGCCCTGCCTGTACTCCAGATCAAGATCCAGATCCATCCGCACATCCTCACCTGCCCTTTCTTTTCTTTGACTTACTGAATTTGTTGACGTCAGTTTAGATTTCGCTTTAAAATTATTTCTTCCTGCTATGTTACCATATATTGGGTTAAAAAACAAATAGAAAAAAATAAAGCCCGCAAAAAAGAGTAAAGGCCCCGGTTTATTTCTCCGGGACCCGGGACCGTAAGGCTAATTCTTTAACTTCGAAAGACTTTGTAGATCTGTTGCCACAGGGTCGCTTTGGGAACGTCGTAGCCGGCCACTAAAGGTACGCTTTGCACTTCCCGGCCGTTTTTGAAGACGCGGTAAACGCCCAACTGCTGCCCCCTCGCCACCGGAGCGGTAACCTGTTCCGGAAGTTCGAGGCGGGTGGTGAACCCCTGCTCTTCCCCTTTGGGCGTCACCACCGTCACCCGCTCCGCGGTAACGGCGTTGACCTGATTAATAACACCTTTGCCGACCTTCACGCTTTTTACGGAGGCGCCTTTTTCCGCCATAATCAGCGCCTTATAACGGGCAAAGCCGTATTTATAGAGCTTGATCGATTCGCGGAAATGGCTTTTCGGCTCGGGAGTCCCCAGCACCACGACAATCAGCCGCAACCCGTCCTTTTCTCCGGAGGAGGCCAGACAATATTTGGCTTCGTTGGTCCAGCCCGTCTTCCCCACGTCGACCACCGGGTACCACTTGAGGAGCTTGTTGGTATTCCACAGCTTAAACTTGCCGCCCCGCAAGTCGTATTCGTAGACGGAGGAAAGCTTTTTAAAGAGGGGATACTTCAGACATTCTTTTAAGATGACGGCCATGTCGTACGCCGAGGTGTAGTGGCCGCTCGCGGGCAGGCCGGTGCAGTTGGCGAAGTGCGTGTGCTTTAAGCCCAGTTCCTTCACCCGCTGGTTCATGGCCTGCACGAACACTTCCTCCGTACCGGCGATGTGCTCGGCCAGGGCCACGCTGGCGTCGTTGGCAGAGCCTACCGCCACGGCGAGCAAAATTTCTTCCAGGCTCATTTCCTCGCCGGGTTCCAGGTAAATCTGGGAACCGCCCATTTCCCAGGCGTTTTCGCTGGTCACCACCCGGTCCGTCAACTTGAATTTGCCCTTTTCCACCGCCTCCACCGCCAGCAGCAGGGTCATGATCTTGGTGACGCTGGCCATGGGCAGTTCTTTGTCCGTCTCCTTGGCAAAAAGCACCTGGCCGGTGTTAGCATCCATGATTACGGCCGACTCGGCCGTGGTTTCCAGAGCCGGTTTGGCACTTTTGTCTTCCGTCGCTTCTTTCTCCGGCGGCGCTTCCGGAGCGGCCAGGGCCAGGGCGCCCACCGGACTAAACAGAAGGGTCAGCACGACAGCAACGGCAGCTATTTTTTTCCGAAGCAATGATAACTCCCCCTTTTTTATTATGTAAACAGTAATCAAAGCTATACCCGTAAGTTGTCACGCATGTCACAGGGACGGAGGTTTCGACAACGCACAAAGCAGCCTTCAATTTTTGCGTTTCCTTAATTTCCGGCCACTTTCTCCTGGTAATCAAAGGCCATTTTACTCAGCCGGGCAATGTCCCGGAAACCTTCGTCCAGATCCTTCACCCCGCTGGATAACACGACGAGCAGGTATGGACGGCGGCAAAAAACCACCCCCGCGTCGTTGGCCACTCCTTCCTCCAGGTCCCCTTCTTTGTGCGCCACAAGAATATTTTCGGGCAGTTCCCCGGGCAGGCCCAGGTGATAAATAGAATGGGCCAGGTCATCCAGCAGGCGTTTACCCTCTTCGGGATGCCGCCGGACAAAGTCCAGCACGGCCTGCAGGTAAACGCCCAGGTCCCGCGCCGTGGTAAGGTTTTTTCCGCCGGGATAAACCGTTTTTCCCCCGAGGTCGAGCATAAACTGCCGGAAATTATCCCGCCCCAGGTGGCGGGCCAGCATGCGGAAGGCGATGTTGTCGCTTAAAACGAGCATAAGGGTGTTCAGCGTCCGCAGGGAGTAGCGGTCTCCATTCCGGGCGGTATACCGCAAAATTCCGTTGCCGCCTTCATAGTCGGTAGTCTGCTGGTAGGTTACCCGGGTCTGCCAGTCCAGCTTGCCTTCCGCTGCCAGCGTGTACAGGTATAAGGCCATCGGCAGCTTCACCGTACTGGCCGCCGTCAGCGGGGTATTTTCATGAATACCAAAGGATTTTCCTGAGCCCAAATCCTGAAAATAAATCCCGCAAGACCCCTTCCTGGCGGCGATAAACTCCTCCATCTGCTTTTTTAAAGGGGCGTAATCAGGCTCGGCTTGATAACCGCGGGCGCAGCCGGGCAAACAGGTAAAAGCAGCTGCAATCGGCAACAGGACGCAGCACAAAATGACTTTTAAACGCACGGCAACCTCTTTAGCCCTCCTTTCTTTTGGCCTTCCCGCGTCCGGCGGGGTTTTTATCCTCCCCCATTGAACCGCCGAACCGCCGCCGAACGGAGCTGCTTTGCCGGAAAGCAAATTCAACCTTTTTTAAGTTTTGCCGCAGGAAGTCTTTTTATTCCAGAGATTAAATTAAAGATCAGGCACAAAGCTTCCCAGGCACAAAGGCACAAAGTTAATATTCCCGGTACATTTCTCTTTGTGCCTTAGTGCCTTATTTATTCTGCTTTGTGGAGGTTAACCCCATTTAATACCATATCTGGTAGGTAGATGTAGCAAATTCCTATGGAATTCCCGCCTTCCCGGATCCATCCGGCCCACCCATTAATTACAAAAAGAGAAGGTGATTAATTGTTTATCTGCGCAGAAAAAATATTCTTAACCATTTTTTCGGGGTGAGGAAGATGAAAAAAATTACCGATCGC
>JBFMEJ010000179.1:0-4260 GCA_040753275.1 Bacillota bacterium | reverse complement strand
CGCAAATAACACTTTGCAAAAATACTAACAGTAATCGCCGGTTAGATCGGTAAGACTAAAAAACTAATATTTCGCGCGCATTTTGCAGCGCTGCCTGGTTCGCTCCGCGGCAAGCTGATGTCTGGTCGACCCGGAGCATCGGAGCGAGCCGGACAATTCCAGCCCGGTGGGACATAATTTTGAAAGTTATTTTTGAGGGAGGGAAAGGCCCGGGGCGGGAGCAAATGAGCTCAGGCTTAACGGAACAAAAAAAACCGTGGTTTTTACTTTTGTGCCTTTGGGCCTGGAGGGCCTTTGTACCGGGGAAACTTTATACCTGTGAAGAACTAAGGAAGAAACTGCAATAGACGTTAGCGTTATTTGAATGGATCAAATGTGGGAATTCACGGAAAAGAATTTCGGATATATGGGGGCAACTGCCGATTTTGCCGGGGCGAGCGTGGTCATCTGCGGTGCCCCGATGGATTTTACCGTCACCTTCCGCCCGGGCGCGCGCCTTGCCCCCCGGCACATCCGCCGGGTTAGTGAGGGGTTGGAAGAGTACAGCCCTTACCTGGAGCGGGATTTAAGGGATTATCAATATTTTGACGCCGGCGACCTGGTTCTTCCGGCGGGAAACATCCCGGAAAGCCTGCGGCGGATTGCCTGCGCGGTTGAGAATCTGTTTGCGCACCGCAAATTCCCGCTTCTGTTGGGCGGGGAGCACCTGGTCAGCCTGCCGGCGGTCGAAGCAGCCGCCCGCTTTTTCCCGGAGCTGGCGGTCATCCAACTGGATGCTCACCTGGATTTGCGGGATGCCTACGACGGGCAAAAATTATCTCACGCCACCGTGATGAGACGCATTGCCGAAATTGTCGGGGGGGCTAATATCTATCAGCTGGGCGTGCGTTCGGGGGCCCGGGAAGAATTTCTCTATGCGCGTGAGCACACGCATTTCTTCTTCAACGAGGTGCTGGCCCCCCTGGAACAAATCTGCCGGGCCCTTCAGGACAGGCCGATTTACGTTACGCTGGACATCGACGTGCTGGATCCCGCGTACGCTCCGGGGACAGGCACACCGGAGCCCGGCGGCTGCTCGCCGCAGGAAATCATCCAGGCGCTGCATTATTTGGGGCGCAGGCGCCTGCCGGTAGTCGGCCTGGATCTGGTCGAGGTCAGTCCCGTTTACGATCCTTCCGAACGCACCTCTATTTTGGCGGCCAAGCTGGTGCGGGAAGCTATTTTATGTTTTAGTCATGCTTAAGGTTTTTCCTGGCTTAAATGAAAGTGGTTGTGCTGCAAACGCAGCAGGTGAACTGTGCCGCAGCCCGGGCATTTAATGCTTTGTCCATCGCGAAAGCGGATTTCCCCGATGCGGCGCTGGCAGCAAGTAATTTCCACGCTTAAAATCTGCCCGTTCTGCGTATTTACCCGGTAGTCAACCGGGTATTTTTGAGGCACGGGACCTCACCCTTTCCAGGAATATTGTTACTCCTATTATACCTCAATTTTTGCCAGGAGAGAACAATATTTTAACCTCTTTGTTAACATTGCCCGGTTAACATTGCCCGGGTGAATATTTAGTGTATAATGTTAAAGGCAGCACCGATCGTGTTTAGAGTATCACTTCCGCAGAAAGGCGTTGATAATTTTGAAAAAAGGCGGTCGCCGGCGGAAAACAGGGGAAGATTGGCAGCCGGTTCCAATCAAGCTGGACCCCTTTCAGGAAAAGGCAATCGCCGCCCTGCTGGCCGGCCAGTCCGTTCTGGTGGCTGCCCCCACCGGGACGGGAAAGACCTTGATTGCCGAAAAACTTTTGGAAAAAATTCTGGCCGAGGGCAAAGGCGCCGTCTACACGTCGCCCTTAAAAGCCCTTTCGAACCAGAAGTACCGGGATTTTTGCCGCTTGTTCGGGCGGGCCAGGGTCGGTTTGATCACCGGGGACTTATCGATTAACGAAGCAGCCCCCCTGCTGGTCATGACTACGGAGATTTTCCGGAACTGGTGTTTCGCCAACCCGGAATTGTTGGCTAACACGTCGCACGTAATTTTCGACGAGATGCACTTTTTGGACGATCTGGAAAGGGGAACGACCTGGGAAGAAAGCATTATCTTTGCTCCCGGGCACATCAAAATTTTAGGCCTCTCCGCAACGGTGCCCAATATCCGCGAAATAGCAGTCTGGATGGAGGGGATCAGGGGCGAAAAAGTGAGCGTGATTGAAGAGAAGAAGCGCGCCGTCCCGCTGCAAATAAACTGGCTTTCTCCGTCCGGCGATATTTTGGATGAAGCCGAAGCGCGCGCCGAAGTGGAGGCCCGCCGGGAAAGACGGGTGTGGTCAGGCAGAAGCGGCAGCCGGTACAGCGAGGAGCAGCGTCCTTTCCCGAAGGCATAAGACAGGGATTGCCCCCATTCCCTCATTCCTTTTCTTTTGTGCGTGGGAACTTTGTGCCTGATCTTTCGAGGGAGAAGCAAAATGGCCGAATATAACTCTAACTGTGTGGAAGTAATCGAAACGATTCAAGATCATTTACCTGCCCTCTATTTTGCCTTCGGCCGCGGCCGGACGGAAATGCTGGCCGAAGAATTAGGACGGACTTTTGATTTCTTAACCGGCCGGGAAAGGCAGGCGGTAAGGAAAATCATCAAAGAAACGGAAGATGCCTGCCCCGGCTTGTTTACCCTCCGGCGCCGGAACCTGCGCCGCCTGCTTTTACAGGGTATCGGCTACCACCACGCGGGCCTTCCCCCGGTGCTGAAAGATCTGGTGGAAAGACTTTACGAGGAGCGGCTGATTTACGTCCTGTTCTGCACGGAAACCTTTGCGTTGGGAGTAAATTTTCCGGCGGCCAGCACCGTGTTCGATTCCTGCCGGAAGTGGGACGGCCGGGAATTTCGCGGTTTGCTTAACCGGGAATTTTTTCAGATGGCCGGCCGGGCCGGAAGGCGCGGGTACGACCAGGTCGGACATGTCTACATCCGGATTGACGAAAAATATCCGGAGCAGACCGGCTTTTACAACGAACTGGACGTGGAACCCGTCCGGGGGCGCCTGATGATTGCGCCGAATACGGTTTTAAGCCTCCTGTGCTGGAAGAACGATGAAGAAATCAAACGGTTTTTAGAGCAAAACCTGGCCGTCTACCAGAATAACAAGGAAATCTGGCAATTGCGGCGCGAAGTCAAAACATTAACGGAAAAGGAAAAACGTCTGGCGGCCTGCTTTTGTCCAGAAAAGGAAACTCCTTCCTGCCAGCTGTACCGGCTGGCCCTAAGACGGGAGCTCAACCACCTCAAGCGGCGAAAGCACCGGCACCGCCCGGGTGCCCGGGAACGCCGGGAGGAGCTCAGGAAACTGCTGCAGGCCCAGCGGAAGGAATGTGACTTCAAGGTCTGCGCAGAGGCGGAAAAAAAGCTGCAGAGCATCGCCGAAAGAAAAAATCAATTGCTCGCGCGCATTGATCGTTTACAAAAGAACTCCCGGGATTTTGTTGAGGAATTTCAGAACGTCTGGCGCCTCCTGGAAGAATTGGGGTACGTCCGGGGCCGGGAGTTGCTGCCCCGCGGAAAATTTGCGCTGGAGCTGCACGTTCAGGAAATCCTGGTCACCGAACTGGTTTTTTCGGGCATTCTGCTTGAAGCTACCCCGGAGGAAGCGGCGGCCATCCTGGCGGGGGTCGATTACCAGCCCGGCCGGGACGAATGGGTGGAAAGGCCCCCCTTTTCCCTGGAGCACGTCGTCCATCTCCGGAAGTTTCTCTTGCGGAGCGGAGTTCCCGAGCATTTCTGTGTCTGGAGCCACCTTCCGGCAGCGCTGGCCGCGGCCTGGTACCGGGGCGTTTCTTTTGAAGGGCTGATGCAAAAGTGTAACCTGGAAGAGGGGGACATCTTTTCCATCCTCCGCCGCGAAATCGACCTGCTGCGCCAGATTGAGCGCGCCGCGGGAAACGATGCCGTCCTGGCCGATTTTGTACGCGAGATTCGCAAAACGCTGGACAGGGAAGAGGTGGCCATGGTAGGGGTGTAGGAAGGTAGAAGCACAAAGGCACAAAGGGATAAAGGCACAGAGGAACAGAGGCACAAAGAAAAATGTACTGGAAATATTTACTTTGTGCCTTTGTGCCTGATCTTTAATTAAACAAAGAAAAAGGGGATAGACCGCGGTTTCTATCCCCTGGGATGAACTACTTGCGCAGCTCCGGGGGGAGTTCCGGCTGGTACCAGAGCCAGGTACTGGCCGGGTAAACCCCCGTGGAAGCCACAAACATAGCAACCGCAGCC
>JBFMEJ010000178.1:0-4264 GCA_040753275.1 Bacillota bacterium | reverse complement strand
ATCGTTAAATCTTCCGAACGGCAGATTGCCTAGCTTTAAGAAAAATCCGGAAAGGAGAAAGGAAATCCGTGTCCGTTGTTCCCCTTCCTGTCAAAAAGAGGATCGAAGACCCCAGCGCCATCAAAGCTGTTCAAAAAGACTACTGCGAGTACTGTGGCGCTAAAGCTACCGGCGAACCCCACCACATCAAGCCCCGCAGTCTCGGCGGTGACGACATCAGAGAGAATCTTATTCAGCTCTGCGTCAAGCACCACGACCTGGCGCATCGGCTAGAGATCAGCCACCACGAACTGATCCTTCTGGTCGCAAAGCGGGAAGGCCTGAAGATCAGCCAGGTTTACGCAGCCATCGGCCTTTTGGAACCGCAGGAAGAAGCTGAGGACCGTCTGGAGGAGCGCGTCCAGAGCTACCTTACCGGCCTGCAAAAGCTCAAGTTTTCCATCTACGCCGAGCAGCCCCTCGAGGAACTGATCCAGAAGCTGATCTCTCTCCAGGAAGCGGAAGAGGACTCGCGCTGGGTTCAGGGAGAAATCGTTAAAATTCTGGTCGAAAGAGGCGTCAAAAAAAGCTGGCTTGCCGCTCAAATCGGCAAAAGTGCTACCTATATAAACAACCTGCTCATTACTTACGAAACGTTTCCTGAAGAGAGTATGCGCATTCCAGAACTCCGGTGGACCCACCACAAGATAGTGGCCGTCAAGGCTAAGTCCGACCCACACGCCTGGGTCGCCCGGGCCGCGGACGAGAAGATGAGCACCCGGCAGCTGGAGAGGGCCATCGCGATGGAGGAGGGAAGAGACGCTGAGAAGGCCAGCATTGTCAAGCAAGAAGAAAAAGAGCTCCGCCAGGCGGAAAAGGTTTTCGCGGAAGTGGCGGCAGTTCTTGAAAGAGGCGGTCCGGCGGGGGAGTGGTTGAGAAAAGAGCTAAAAAATCTTATTTGTTAAGTATTTTGCACAGGTTAAGTTTTGCGCCTAGATCGGAAAATCCCGGTCGTCAAGAAAGTGGGTGTTTTTTCGATGAAAAAACCGATCATAATTTTTTTGGCCGTTTTTCTGTTGTTTGCTTTCGCCCTTCCCGCTCTTGCCGTAACTAACTTTACCGCCCAGCGCAACCCCGACGGCAGCATTACCCTAAGCTGGTCGGACGGGAAGCAAGGCGAAACAGTTAAGATCAGGAGGCACGAAACGTCGACTTTATGGCAAACCATCGCAACTGTTCAGCAGACAGACGGCACTTATATAGACAGGACGGCACAGCCGGATAAAACCTATATATACATGCTGGTTTACGGACCTTTCGATGTCAACAGCACCGGCGAGGTGACAGTACCTCCCTACCAACAACAGCAACAAGGCGGCAACCAGGGTGGCCAAAGCAACCAGAACGGCCAAAACGGCCCCAGATGGCAACTTCCCTCAAACGGGATATACGACCAGGGGCACCTGCCGGTGATCAATTTCTGGTACTACACCCTCACCGCCCTCTCCGGCGTGTTCATGTTCATCGTCATCGTCAAGACGGGCTACCAGTACATCCGTGCCGGGGTGAGCCCCGGCGCCCGGGCCGACTTCATTGAAACCATTCAGATGTGCGTCGTCGCGCTCGCCATCATCATGCTCGCGCCCACCTTCGTAAAGGTGCTCATCGACATCAACAACGGAATGGTCGCGCTGTTTGCCAAGATGACGACCGCCATTACCCTGCCGGACGTCCCTTCGGCGCCCGTAGAAGGGATGTTTACGAAAATACTGGCGGCTCCGTTTCAGGTAATTAACTGGATATTCGAGAAGATATTTGGCCTGTACCCTTTAGACGAACTGATTTTTAATCATAAGAGTGTGGGACTGGGCGGCCTGCAGAGCATGCTGGGAAACGTTAACACCTTCAACCCGTTTACGCAGGTCCTGCTCAACCTTGTTTTGGTGGGCTTTAATTTTTACTTCAACGCAATATACACCTTGCGCCGCTGGACGGTGATCGCCACCTGGGTGGCCACCCCGATCATCGTCTGGATCTGGGCGTTCACGAAAAACAGGCAGGTAATGGAGCTGTGGCTGGCGGAAATCGTTTCCACCGTCTTTATGCAGACCTTCCACGCCATGTCATTCGGGATCTTCCTGTCCGTGGTGAGCGGCAACCAAAACCCGGCGAGCGTGATCGGCGATGTGGGCAAGCTCGCCGAGGGTTTTAAAAACATCGGCCTCTGGGTCGCCGGGTTCGGCGGGGCGGTTGCCGCTTACGCGATGGTCGTCATCGGCTTCCGTTTGATGCTGGCGCGGGACGAACGCACGAGGGCAGAAGCCAAAGAGGGCGTAAGCAAGGTCATCATCGGCCTCTTAATTTTAGGCCTGTCGTTGATGATCGCCGGTTTTCTGGCGGCGCTGATGAAACAGAACTGGCTGTTGATGTAGAAAGGATGTTGCGCCGTGCTGGCAACACTTTTTTCCGCAACGGTAAGCTGGTGCGTCACCTGGTTCTTTATCGAGTGGCTCATGGGCTGGTTCGGCAGGACCGGCGGCACCTCTTCTTACGTATGGGCAACGCTCGTCGTAGGCGGAATGATCCTTTTGGCCCGGACGGATTTCGCCGAAAACCTGATTAAAGGCGCAGCGATGATCGAAGACAACCCGAAAACGGACGCCTACGTCAAAAAGATCATCGCCAGGCACTTCCCGCCCGAAATAGTGCCCCGGGACTTAAGGGTAGGAATCATCCACGACAGCGTGCCTAATGCGGTGGCCATCGGGAGACGAACCCTGGGCGTGACCGCCGGGCTCTTGGGAAGGGCTACGGAAGAAGAGCTTGTGGGCGTGCTCGGGCACGAACTGGGCCACTTCAACCGCGGGGACACGCTGCGCACCATCTCCGCCATGTTCGCGTTCGCGCCGGGGGCGGCCAGCATGTTCATCCTGTGGTACGCGATCGCAATCAGTTTTGTCATCCTCACTTTCGGGTGCGCTTTTGAGGAAGAGCCGGGTGAAAAAACGGCGGTCGGGTACTATATGTCGTTCCCGTACATGGCGATGGGCCTGGCCATCTACTGGCTCGTCAACCTCGTCCTGCTGGCGGACAGCAGGATCGGCGAGTACCGCGCGGATGAGTTTTCCGCAAGAACGAGCGAGACCGCCCGGCTGGGTTTGATTTCATACCTGGAGTGGATGCAGCGGCAGACGAAAAAGAAACGGTATGGATTTGTCGAGGCTATTCTTAGCACCCACCCGTCGCCGGACAAAAGAGTTGCGAGATTGAAAAGGATCGGAGGTGAAAAAAATGGGCGGTAAGATAACCCTTTGGGAAATGTTCTTCATGATCCTGGCGATCATTCCCATCTCCAAAATGCTTTCTCAGATCTTTATGAGCCTGCTCGCCCGCATCGGCACGGTCGACGAGGAGAAGTGGGCAGCCATCGGGATGGGCGCGTTGGGCGGCCTGACCGGGATGATCGTGATGGGAAGAGCAGCAGTCGGCGCGATCAAAGGTATTGCCGGAGGAGGTATTCCCCAGGGACGGGCGGCTTTCCCTCCGGGCGGGACGGGCCCGGGAACGCCGGGACCGCAGGGCGGCGTGAGCGCAAGCGGCGTGGGAGGAATGGGCCCCCAGAGCGGGGCGGTCGTGCCGGGAGGGCCCGGTCTTTCGCCTGCGTACGCTTTTCCCGCCGGTAGAACGGGAGGAACCGCGGGCATGGCCCCCGGTTTGGGAGCGCCGCCGGGCACCTTCGCTTCCGCGCCCGGCCTGTTAGGCGGCGCTTTTTCGCCCGTCCCGGCCGGTTACACCACTACCCCTTCGGGCCTGGCGATACCTGCGGGGTCCGCAGGGGGGCCGGTCGAGCAGCAGCCGGTCCTTGAGGACGCCATCGAGCGCGGCGGCCAGAGGGGGGATTACGCCGCTGGAGCCGGTTCGATAGCGGGTTATGTCTCGGGCTTCGGTGCGCCTACCGTTTCTCCGGCCCTGGCGGCGATGATGGGCGCCGCTTCGAAAATGACGGCTGGCTCCATCGCGACGACTTACAATGTTGGGAAAGACCTGGTAAGACAGGTGCGTGCGAGGGGCTGGGAGGGCGTCATCTCCTACACGGGAGCCCAAGGCAAGGCGGAGGCAAGCGGGAAAGTCATCGGGGCCATCACGCTTTCGCCTCTTGGAGCGCGAGCTTCCCGCGCCGGAGCAAACGCCTTTGGAAACCTGGGCAGGAGGCTCGACAACGCCTGGAAAGGCTACCACAGCGTGGACAACGCGGTGAATTGGCGGCGAACGGCTTAACCATCTG
>JBFMEJ010000177.1:0-4271 GCA_040753275.1 Bacillota bacterium | reverse complement strand
CTTCGCCGGGGCCAGAAGCGCGGCCGCTTCGCCGGCCGCCGCGCGGGCCTGCATGACGGTTTCCGGGATGTCTTTCGGCTCCGCAAAGGCGCCCGCCACAAAAACGCCGGGGCGGGAGGAGGCCACCCCGGAAAAGGGGTCCACGCGGCAAAAGTTGTAGGGGTTCAGCTCCAGGCCCAGCCTTTTGGCCGTTTCCACGGCCTCCGGAGAGGGCTTTAGCCCGGCGGAAAGCACCACCAGGTCAAAATCTTCTTCCTGGACGCGGCCATTGCCGTTGCGGTAGCGCAGCCGCAAATTCTTCGTCTTTTGCAGTTCTTTCACCGCTGAAACAGCGCAGCGCACGTAGCGCACACCGTACCCGTCTTTGGCCCGCAGGTAGTACTTTTCGAAATCCTTCCCCGAAGAGCGGACGTCGATATAAAAGACGGCGGCTTCCAGGCCCGGTTCGTGCTCCTTGGCCACAATAGCCTCTTTCGCCGCGTGCATGCAACAGACGGCGGAGCAGTAACCCTGCCCCCGGGCCGCGTCCCGGGAGCCGACGCACTGGAGGAAAGCGATCTTTTTCGGGGCGGTGCCGTCGGAGGGCCTTTTCAGGTGCCCGCCGAAGGGGCCCGAGGCGCTCAGCATCCGTTCAAACTGCAGGCTGGTGAGCACGTTGGCGTAGTCGCCGAAGCCGAATTCGCCGCGCAGCTGGGGGTTGAACAGCTCGAAGCCGGGATTGACGATAACCGCTCCCGCGTTAACCTCCACGATCTCTTCCGTCATTTCGTGGTCGATGGCGGCGACCGGGCAGGTGTCCACGCAGGCCATACATTCCAGGCAGTTCTCCCTGTCAATTACGTACGCGTTGGGGTACGCCTGGGGGTAGGGCTTGTAAATGGCCTTGCGGAAGCCCAGCCGCTGGTTGAAAGCATCGGGCACCTCCGCCGGGCATTCTTCGGCGCAGGAGCCGCAGCTCAAACATTTGGCCGCATCGACGTACCGGGGGTGCTTTTTAATGGTTACCGTGAAGCTGCCCGGCCCGCCCCGGAAGTCAATCACCTCGGCCTGGGTGAGCACTTCGATGTTCCGGTGCCGGCCGCACTCCACCAGCTTGGGCGAAAGGATGCACATAGAGCAATCGTTGGTGGGAAAGGTTTTGTCCAGCATGGGCATGGTGCCGCCGATAGCGGGGGATTTTTCCACCAGGTAAACCTTAAAACCGCTTTCGGCCAGGTCCAGCGCCGCCTGCATGCCGCCGATGCCGCTGCCCAAAATCAGCACGGCGCCGGTAAGATTTTTTTGCGCGCCGTTTTGCATAAGCGAACACCCCCCTCCTTGCTTTAGCCGGCCGCCGCCAGCCGGCGCAAAAGCGGCCGGGGATCAACGAGGTGCTTACTAAACCAGATATTTTCTTCCGGGACACCCAGGGCCAGTTCAAGCAGTTCGGTAAAGTAAAAAGAGGGCAAGGCCAGTTCAGGATTCCGGCGCATTTCCAGGGTAGCCTGGCAAAGCGGGCAGCTGACCACCAGCGCCTGCGCCCCGGCTTCGACCGCCATGGTCAAAAGAGTGTTCACCAGGTGCGCGGAGTAGGCCCGGTTGACAATCCCCTGGTGGGCCCCGCAGCACTCCGTCTTGTAGGACCAGTTTTTCACTTCGGCGCCCAGGGCGGCCATTAAATTGTCCATGGTGACCGGGTTTTCGGGCCGGTCGAAGTTCGCCACTGCGGGGGGGCGCACCAGCAGGCAGCCGTAGTAGCAGACTACCTTTAACCCGTTTAAGGGCTTTTTCACCCGCCGGGCAATTTCCGGCGGGGCAAAAAAGTTGACGACGGCCTCGAGGAGGGAATAGATCCGGACGGTCCCGGTGTAGGTAAAACCCAGCAGCGCTTCCGTTTCCCGGCGGAGCGGCGCGTCGTGGCGCAGGGCGTAGTCAGCTCTTTTCAGGCGGTTGGAGCAGGCCGGGCAGGGGGTGACCAGATCCCGCCCCGCTTCCTGGGCCTGGGCGATGGTGCGGGCGGGGAGGGCAACGGCCAGTTTCCGGCTGACGCTGTGGGCGGAAGAAGCGCCGCAGCAGGACCAGTCCGGCAGTTCCGCCAGTTCGATGCCCAGCAGCCGGCAGACCGACCGGGCCGAATGGTCGTATTCTTTAGCCGTCACCTCCAGGGAACAGCCCGGGTAGTAACTAAACTTCAAGGAAGATACCCCCTCTTGAAAAATTTAGGCACATGGTTGACTCTATTTCTTTACGCCTGCATGTCTTTGTCCCTTTGTGTCTTTCTCTTCTCTTCTGTGCTTCTGTGCCTTTGTTCCTTTACGCCTTCCCCTATATGCTCCGGATTCTGACCTCCTTGCGGTCAACTTTTTCCTTTTGCCCGTTCAAAAATCTCTCTTACGGCCGCTTTGTTCTTGACGCCCGGAGTAAGCAGGGGAAGCTTGCCTTTTTGCAGCATCTTCAAGCCCGTATCAAGATCGGAAAAAAGGTCCCTGCTTCTCAATTTATATTCGACCATCAGGAAAGTTTCGTGCACGCGACCCCGGTTTTTTACGGAATTTAAAAAGATTTGGTGAAACAGCGGGGAGTGTTTTTCTCCCGGCGGAACACCGGCGGCCAGCGCCATTTCCCGCAAGACGTCCATCACTTCGGCGATTCCGATGTCGTTGGGACAGCGGGCGGAGCAAATTTCGCAGGAAAGGCAGAACCAGATGGCCGAACTGCGCAAGACTCGCTCCCTGGCCCCGAACTGAATCAGGCGCAGGATCTGGTTGGGGGTATAGTCGGCAAACTCCCCCATAGCGCAGCCGGCGGCACATTTCTGGCACTGGTAGCAAAGCTCCACGGACTGGCCGCTTTTTTCCTGCACTTCATGCGCAAAACTCCGGTCCAGACCGGTTAACCCAGGCATTATGATTTCCCTCCCAACAGCCCTTTCCTTTAGCTAATATTAAAGAAAAACATTATCCAGAAGGGGATGAGCGTTCCTGAATTTCACCTTTTATTCCCACCGTTACTGTCGCAAAAGGAATGTCTTTTCCGCTCCGGTTCAGAGCTTCCCGGGCCAGGTGCACCAGGCCGTAACAACAGGGAACCTCCATGCGGATGACGGTTAAGCTTTTTAAACTGGCGTTCGCCAGAATCTGCTCCACTTTCTGCTGATAGGCGCCGGCGTCGTCCAGTTTCGGACAGCCGATGGCAATTGCTTTTCCTTTCAAAAAATTCTGGTGAAAGTCGGCGTAGGCAAAAGGCACGCAATCGGCCACCAGGATCAAGTCTGAATTTTGAAAATATGGAGCAAACGGCGGGACCAGGTGAAGCTGAATCGGCCACTGGCGGAGTTCGGAGCTTTTTCTGCCGGTTTCGGCTGATTTTTCGGCCGGGCCTTCCTGTTCCCATTGCAGCACCGCTTCCGAAGGACAGGACACCGTTCCCTGGTGGACGTGCCCGCCGGAAAGTTCCCCGGCGTGCTGCTCCAGGTGCCGCAGGTGCTTTTCGAGCAGTTCCGGCGACTGCTCTTTGAGATGAGCAATCACCCCCTCCGTGTCGTAGGCGTCCGCTTCCCTTTCTTCAATCCGCAGCGCACCCTGGGGACATTCGCCGAGGCAGGCTCCTAAACCATCGCAGTAACCCTCCTTCACCAGCTTCGCTTTTCCGTCAATAATTTGCAGTGCCCCTTCCGGGCAGGCGGGCAGGCAAGATCCGCACCCATTACATTTTTCTTCATCGATCTCAATAATCCTTCTTTTTACTTTCGGCATTTTCAGTCACCTCCTGAACCAGTTCTTTGATTTTTTCTTTGATTTTCTCCGCCGTTTTCCGGTATTCTGCCCTTTCCTTTCCTTTCGGAGCGGGCAGATCCCACCGCACGATCTTTGCCTCCGGCAGCTCGGGAAGAACAACCTCCGGACCTACCGCCACCAGAACATCCACCGGCCCCAATTTGGCGATGCTTTTCGGTCTGCCTCTCCAGGAAACATTCTCTTCCTGCAGGACGGCCAGCGCCCCCGGATCGACCTCCGGCGCGGGGTGCGTCCCGGCGCTGAAAAAGACCAGGTTCGGGGACCCTTTAAGCTCCCTGGCCAGGGCCTCGGCCAGGATGCTCCGCCCGGCGTTCTCCACCCCGACAAAGGCGACCCTTTGCTTCTTAAACTTTTTGTAAAGCTCCTCGCCGACGCACTCTTTGGCGTATTTGCACCACTGGATGCAGGACTCCAGATCGTTATAGACGGTGAACCCGCACCGGTCGCACCGGACCTGGACGTCGTTGGAAAAAACCTCTACGTCTGCGCCGCATT
>JBFMEJ010000176.1:0-4302 GCA_040753275.1 Bacillota bacterium | reverse complement strand
CATGAGCGCGCTGGTCAAAAAGGGCTTTGTTGTCTCGGCGGGCGTTTTAAATATCGGCGATGTGGACTGGGAGGTCGCCAAAGAACTCGGCCTCGAAGTAGTCGAAGAAGCGCCCTTTTCACCGATTTCCGCCGGAAGTTACGAGAAGAACCTGGAACTGGTTCTTGCGGCCGGGGCCTGCATTCTGGCCGAGATTCCCTTTGGCTACGGCAACATTAAAAACCTGGAGTCCGCCCTGGTAGCGGTCCGCAACGGAAAACCTGTTCTCGTGGTGGAGACCGGAGGTTGCCGGGAGAAGAGGGATTACACCAGGGGCGAGGCGCAAAAAATTTATGAAGCGGTTAAAAAAGAAGGCGGGCGAACTTTAAGGAATCTTGAAGACGTGATTTTTATGCTTAACGACTGCCTGCAAAATTAATCCCCTCCCTGCCGCCCGTCCTTGCTTTGGAAGAGGGAGGTCTCTTTGGTGATCGAACGTAGAGAAAGGGGTCCGTACAAGGGATGCGGCCTGGCCCCGGTAACCTGCGGGGAGCTGTTGCAGGGGGAGATCGGGGGCCGGGATTTTCTGGTCACCTGTCCGCTGGAGCTTTATTCCCGCGCCGTCGTTTATCTCGAGCTGGAAGGCCCAAAGACTCCCCTTGCGGATGCGGATGACGGGCTTTATCCGGTGGAGGTAGTCAGCGGGCAGGAGCCGGGCGCTGTAAAAAAGGCGGCGCTGGCTGTCCGGAAGGCGGCCGCGCTTTGCGGCGCCCGGCCGCGCCGCGCCTGGCTTGATTTGCGCTGCCCCGTTCCCGCGGGAAAAGGGATGGGGTCTAGCACGGCGGATATCGTTGCCGCCGCCAGGGCGACGGCCCGCGCGTTGGGAAGGGAGTTGACCCCCCGGCAGCTAGCTGGAATTGCATTGTCCATTGAGCCAAGCGACGGCGTCATGTATCCCGGAATCGCCCTTTTCGACCACCGTCGGGGGAAGACCGCCCGTGTGCTGGGGGAGGCGCCGCCCGCCAAATTGCTCGTCTTTGACTACGGCGGGGAAGTGGACACGCTGGCCTTCAACCGCCTTCCTTCTTTGTCCGCGCTTAACCGGGCGAAAGAAAAAGAGATCGCCCTGGCTTTAAAAAAGGTATGCCGGGGCCTCCAAAAGGGCGAGCTGCACCTGGTCGGCGAGGGGGCCACGCGGAGCGCCCTGGCGCACCAATCCATTTTGCCCAAGCCGGATCTGGAGGAAATCGTTCAGGCCGTCTTAAAAATGGGGGCCGCCGGGATAGTTTGCGCGCACAGCGGCACCGTGATCGGTGTCCTTTTTGTCCGGGAAAGCCGGCAAAGCAAAGAGTGCGAGCGTTATTTAAGCCGGCTCGGCTTTGGGGAAATTCTGGGCGAATTTCCCCTGGGCTGGGCCCGGACCAGGTAAGGACTAATACGTTGTTAGAGCCTGTCGAATAAGTTTCCTCGGGCGGCGTTCGTCCAATGTCGCCTCAGGTGCTTTAGGCTGGAGGAGGGTGGGAAGTGGCTTATCAGCACGGTGGAAACGTCTGGATTGCAGGCGGCGGGGGGAAGCTGGCGCCCGGGAAAGTTGTTGACTTTAGCGCCAATATCAACCCCTTGGGGCCGCCCCCGGGGGTTTTGAGCCTGCTGAGAAAAAAAACCGGCTACGTCCGGTTTTATCCGGAGCCGCACGCGCTGACGTTTCGGGCAGCCTGCGCCGAAAAGCTTGGAGTAAGCCCCGGACAGGCGATCGCCGGCAACGGTGCTTCGGAGTTAATCTCCCTCTTTTTCTGGACTGCCCGGCCCCGCCGGGTCCTCATTCCCGCCCCCGCTTACAGCGATTACGCCCGGGCCGCCCGGGCCGCCGGGAGCCGGGTGGATTTTTTTCCGCCCCGGGAAGGCTTTGCCTACCCGCTGGAACTGTTTGCCCGGGAGGTCCTGCGCTCCCGTTGCGACGCCCTGGTTTTCGGCAACCCGAACAACCCGACCGGGGTCTTCTGGGAGGACGTCACCCCTTTAATCGAGGCTGCCGCCGAAAAGGGCATCCCCTTTTTGCTGGACGCGAGCTTTTTCCCGTTTACCGGGTTGGACTGGCTTAACTGGCAGGAAAAAAACTTTTTTCCCCTCTTTTGGGGAGGCGGAGACGGACGAAAGGGCTTTCATCTGTTTGTCGTCATTTCGCTGACGAAAATTTTTGCCCTTCCCGGTCTGCGTTTGGGGATCGGGATCGGGCCGCCCGCCCTGATCGAAAGGCTCGCGGCAGCACAGGACCCCTGGAGCGTGAATGTTTTCGCGCAGCTGGCCGGCCTGGCCTGCCTGGACGAAAAAGATTACACCGCAAAAGCCGTCGCCCTGGTGGAAAAGGAAAGGGAATATCTTCGGCGCGGCTTGCAAAAAATCGCCGGGTTGAGGGTTTTCCCATCCCGCGCCAATTTTTTGCTCGCCGAGGGCCGCCTTGCCGGGGTGAGCGGAGCGGAACTGGCCGGCGCCCTGGCGAAAAGGGGGTTGCTGATCAGGGACGCCGGCAATTTTAAGGGGCTGGACGAGTTTTACTTTCGCCTGGCGGTGCGCAAAAGGGCCGAGAACAGGCGCCTGCTGAAGGCGTTGAAGGAAGTTATCCTGGAAAAGAGGAGATGATTTAAGGTGGGTTTTGCGCGCACCATTATGGTTCAGGGGACCGGTTCGCACGTGGGCAAGAGCGTGCTGGTGGCCGCGCTTTGCCGCATCTTCCGGCAGGACGGTTACGCGGTCGCCCCTTTTAAGGCCCAGAACATGGCCTTAAATTCCTTTGTTACGAGAAGCGGAGGCGAAATGGGACGCTCTCAGGTTGTTCAGGCCCAGGCGGCCGGGGTGGAGCCGGATGTGGACATGAACCCCGTGCTTTTGAAGCCCACCGCCGACACCTCTTCCCAGGTGATTGTGCAGGGCCGGCCGATCGGCAACCTGAGTGCTTTCGCCTACCACCTGGATTATGCAAACAAGGTTTGGCCGGCGATCGTCGAATCTTTTGAACGTCTGCGGAGGCGCTACGAAATTATTGTCCTGGAAGGGGCGGGAAGCCCGGCGGAGGTCAACCTGCAGGAGCGCGACGTGGTCAACATGCGGGCGGCGCGCCTGGCCAACGCGCCCGTCCTGCTGGCGGCCGACATTGATAAGGGAGGGGCGCTGGCGGCGATCGTGGGCACGCTGGAGCTGTTGCGGCCGGGCGATCGGCCGCTGGTGGCCGGCACGATTATCAACAAATTTCGAGGCGACCGGAAACTGCTCCAGCCGGCCCTGGACTTTCTGGAAGAAAAAACAGGAGTTCCCGTAGTAGGCGTGATTCCCTATTTTACTTTCAAAATTCCGGAAGAAGATACCGTTAATGAAGAGCTGCGCCCGATGAAGCCGCAGGGCCCGCAAGACCCGGGGCCTTCGCTGCTGGAAATTGCTGTGCTCTACCTTCCCCACATATCAAATTTTACCGATTTTGATCCTCTAGAGAGGGAGCCCGACGTCCATCTGCGCTACGTCCGCCCCGGGGAGAAAATCGGCCGGGCGGATTTAGTGATCATCCCGGGAAGCAAGAATACCATCGGCGACCTGGCGCAGGTGCGCAAAAACGGGTGGGATAAAGAAATCCTGGCGCTGGCCGCGGCAGGAGTTCCCGTTGTGGGCATTTGCGGGGGTTTTCAAATGCTGGGCATGGAAATTTACGATCCTGACCGGGTTGAGTCGCCGACCGGCGAGGCTTACGGCCTGGCCCTTCTGGAGGTGACGACCGTTTTTCGGCCCGAAAAGACCACCTGGCAGGCGCAAGGGGAGGTCATCGGCCGGGGCGGCCTGCTGGAAGCGTGCCGGGGACAAAGGGTCGCCGGCTACGAAATTCACATGGGGGAAACCTACCGCGGCGCCAACGCGTCCCCGGCCTTTTTGCTGCGGCGGGAAAGCAATTCGCAGGAGCCGGTTTTGGACGGGGCGGTTGACGGGACGGGGCTGGTTTTCGGGTCCTACCTGCACGGGCTGTTCGACGCGGACGGGTTCCGGCGCGCGTTTTTAAACCGGCTGCGGGCAAGCAAGGGTTTGCCGCCTCTGCCCGTGCAGCACCACTTTGCGAAGAGCCAGGAGGCGGCTTATGACAAACTCGCCCGGCTGGTCCGGGAGAACCTCGACATGAATCGTATTTACCAATTTCTGGGGCTTCCCTGATTCCTCGCCTTGACGGCGGGCAGCCGGTCCAAAGCTGTTGACAGCCGGCAGGCGCGCGGACCGATCTCCCTTTAGTGAGTAAAAGTGAAGCAAACAGGAAGATCTTGCATAAATCCGCCCCTGGTATATAAT
>JBFMEJ010000175.1:0-4305 GCA_040753275.1 Bacillota bacterium | reverse complement strand
AATGATCGTGTTAAGCGGCTACGATTGCCCGGAGTACCGGGAATGGTTCGACGCCGCCGGTTGGAAACGCCACGAATTCGATGTCTGCTGCTCTATGTCTGGAGCTGGTTCAATCCGCGGCCAAAAACACGCCCGGAAAACCCGCCGGACGGAGTGCGTCTGGCTGAACCCGGCCTGCGTGCGAGCGCGGGAGAAAGCCGGACATGTGCAAATGAGCTTGTTTTAGTTAGCCGGGAAGAGTTATCCCTTCCCGGCTTTTTTGTTTTTCACGGGAAAGGAGGTGATATTGCCCATGAAAAAATGCCTGCTCATTATTGCTGCCGTTGCTATGCTTGCTATGCTTGCTATCGGTTGCGGCAGCAAGGTTCCGACGCCCGACGCACCGGGTGCGTCCCAGGATCAGAAGGCGCAGCATGTAGAAAGTCAGGTACCCGCGAAGCCGACGGCACCTGTTACCGGCCACCAGGTTGCTCCGAACGATGCCAGAGGTAAACAGAAAGAATTACCGGCACAGGAAGTTACAAGTAAGGATCAATCACCACCCGCGCCGCCCGCAAACAAAGAAAAGAAAATTGCACTGGCGGACCTACCCTCTCCGGCTGTAGTAAACGGCAAAATGGAAGCAGTTTACTTTACGCGCGGAAAGCCGGTTATCACCGTGGGGTCCAAGCCTTTCGCCCTGTATTTTCTCGATGTCGGCAATAAATACGATCAAGAAATTTACGTGCAGATTTTTCTCTACGGTATCAAAAGCCCAGACCGCCTCGATCCAAAGGTGGAGTGCGTTATTTGGCAGGGGAAGGTAAAACCTGGCAAGTTGATTCACCTGCCGCCGCTGAAACTCCCGAAAGAATCGGAGGACCTACTGAAAGCGTGCCTTGCCGATACTTCAGGAGTTTTCGGAGCGCCGTTTTTCATGGCGCGGGTGGATGGCTACGTGTCGGAGTATGTTGCGGAATTGGCACAATCTATAAAGAAATTAAATGATAATAGTTACGAAATTAATTATGGGGGCGGCAAAAAGGTTATTCGCAGCTAGCTAACCTAACGTTAAACCTGGCCGGGAAGGGACCCTTCCCGGCTTAATTTTTTTGAAAAGGAGTGGTGTATATTGCTTGAGTATTTTGCCGACCTCATGCGCCGGGCCAGCCCCGGCCTGTTGGCGCACGCAAAAGCTACGGAAAGGCTGGTGAGAGCTGTTACTCCTTATCTGCCCCGGGTTTACGCGCCCAGGGCGGTTCTATTTATGGGGGCGTTTCTTCATGACGTCGGTAAGGTTATGTGGCCGAAAGAATTATTTGCGAAGCGAGTACTGACACCGGCGGACTGGGCACTGATCAAGACGCACCCTGTTGTCGGGGCCAACCTGGTGAAAGAATCTTGGCCGGACGTACCCGAAGGTGTGATCCGGATTATATTAGAGCACCACGAAAGACCCGGCGGCGAAGGTTATCCGCGCGGTATCGAGCCTTCCTACCCGGCGCTGGTGGTGTCGGCCTGTGATGTTTTCGACGCAATGACCCACGACCGGAACTACCGGGAGGCGATACCGGTAAAAGTGGCGCTGGCGGAAATCAGGGAGTGGGCCCTGGGGGAGATCGTGAACGCGGTAGAGAGAGCAACGAGGTTTACGCTGCAGGTTAAAAAAGGAGGCGAAAATTCTTGAATATTCGCTTTTACACCGCCCCGGAGGTGGCTAAAATTCTCCGGGTGAAAAAGGCTTACATTTACGAGCTAGTGGCCACCAACAGGCTTAAAGCGATCAGGTTATCGGAGAGACGGCTGCGGATACCTGAAGAAGCAATAAAAGAATATCTGGATGCGGAATACGCGAAGCAGGAAAAGGGCCGGGCGGGGGCGAAATAAATCCCTCACCCGGCCTTTTCTTTCTGGAGGTGTTTTTTATGGCACAAATTCGGAGGAAAGGGCCAAACCGGTATTTAATATCGCTTTATATCGGGAGGGATGCTCAAGGAAAGCGCAAGTATCACAATGAGTATTTCTACGGAACAAAAACTGAAGCGCAAAAGAGAGCTGCGGAGTTGCACCTTACTTTAAAACAAAAGCGCGGCCCGGCTTCTTTGGCGATGACCGTTGGCGATTATCTGAAAAACTGGTTAGAAAAAATTAAAGGCACGGTTGAAGAAAGGACGCTTGAAACTTATACCTGGCACGTTAAAAGGTTGATTTCCGTTATAGGCCACCTGCAATTCTATAACCTGACCGCCTATGAATTGCAGGAAGGAATGGTTAAACTGCAGGGTAAACCCAAAACAATCAAAGGTATTTACGGAACGCTTAAAACAGCTTTCCGGCAAGCGGTGGCCTGGGGGTTGATAAACGCCGACCCGACGGCTGGCTTGCGTGCACCGAGGGTGCCGCAGGAAGAAAAAAGGGTTTTAACGATGGAGGAATTGCATAAACTGTTAGAAGCCGCGAAGGGATATAAATACTACCTGGTTATCCGGTTGCTGGCCCTGACGGGAGCGAGGCTTGGCGAAATACTTGGTTTGAAGTGGCAGGACGTCGACTTTAAAAAAGAAACGCTGACCATTAAGAGGTCAGCAGACAGCAGGCGACGCAAGCTGAAGCCCGAACCAAAAACGGCCAGCAGCAAGCGCACCATGAAACTCGACCCGGAAACTGTCGGCCTCCTTGCGGCGCATAAGAAAGGACAGAAAGTAATTCCGTTAAAAGACAACCTCATATTTTCCTGCAACGGGCGGGTTATTCGCGCCAATGCAGTAAGGCGAACGCTTAACTACGCACTGAAAAAAGCCGGTCTGGATCATATCCGCCCTCATGATCTTCGACACACGGCAGGGTCTCTCCTGCTTGATGCCGGATATTCTTTTCCTACCGTGGCCGCCTTTTTGGGGCACTCCAGCCCGGCCACGACTGCGGCTGTTTACGCCCACGCAGTCCGGAAAGGGGTAAGCGTAGCCAATATCCTGAAAGATGCAGACCAAATTGCAGACCAAAGCGAAAAAAGCCAGTAAAATCAAGGGTTTTTAGTGGGGGCGTATATTTCAAGTCCTGTCGCCCCGACCATTTATTTTTCCGGGAAGCCTTGATAATCAAGGGCTTCCGGGGTTCTAAAAAACAAGCAGAAGGCCGGACAGGGTTCCGCAAGGAACCCTTAGTTTTTCCAGGTTTCTTTCTTGTTCGGGCTAAAACTGCACATTGTTCAATCTAAATAACTTTCTCGTAAATATTCATTGAACCAGCTATTGGGGGGGATAATCCGGGGGATAATGACGCCCTCAGGCGCTCATCCACTTTTCCAGAGTCTTGCCATCCTTGCCGCGCACCCCGGCATAGTAGCGAATAATCCGCCAGACGTGCTCTTGCTCATCGTAATGAATGAAACTTGCGTCATAAACGCCGCTGGGATCGTAATAGAGGGTGTTTGTATACCCCATCAAAACGATGGTTTGTTTATCCGGGAAGAAGTTGCTGACTTCGCGCATGACCGCTTCGTTAAACTCGAGAACTGCCTCCGGCTCATTTTTATAGTCCACATCGCTAAAAGTGAAATACTTAAAAGGATCGATCGAAACGAAAACGTACAATAACTGTTCTTTGCTCCCCGGCCCCGGCGAAAGATCGCCGGCGTAATACTGCAGCTTAACGGGAGTCCGGCTGACGGCGATGGCCGGGTATTCCTGCGCCAGCTTTTCCACCAGCTTGCTGTACTGCGGGTCGGTGTCGCCCAGCGGGGCCAGTTTTCCGGACTTCAAGAAACCCTCCAGGGAAACCTCGATTTTCGGGAACATCCTGGCCACCAGGGCAGCCGCCTCGGCCCTGGTCAGGGTTCCCTGGGGACGGAAGGTGCCGTCGGCGTACCCCGCAACCAGACCCTGCTCTACGGCCCAGGCCAGCACGTTCCTTAACTGCAGGGTGATCTGCCCGTGATCCTTGAACTTAGCCGCCAGGATACCGGGATTCACAGGGGTTTTTTGGCCGTCTCCCCTCGCCTTGAGCAGCGCGGCCGCGGCCTCTTCCCGCAAAATCGGCTCCGCGGGCTTAAACAGGCGCCCGCCGTCGCTACCAGGGTAATCCCCGATATATTCCCAGGCAGCGCCGACGACCAGGGCGTACCATTCGGAAAGGCCGACGTCCTGATGGGTCGGCTTGTCCAAAGGCTGAGCGGTCAGGCCTGCCGTCCTGGCCAGGATAGCCGCAAATTCCGCCCTGGTCAGGATGTTTTCCGGGCCGAAAGTGCCGTCCGGATAACCGGCCAGAATTTTCCGGTCAACCAGTTGTTTAATTACTTCCGCCGCCCAGTAATCCGCCGGCACGTCG
>JBFMEJ010000174.1:0-4335 GCA_040753275.1 Bacillota bacterium | reverse complement strand
TGCCGGTACTTTTCTTCCCAATCGCGAGCGGCCGCTTCTCTTTCCCGGGCGGTGGCTTTTTGCTGCTCGGCGGCTTTTTGGAGCGCCGCCTGCAGACCTTTGGCCACGGCGTCGGCGCGCAGGCGCAGTTCCCCGGCCACATCCCGCACCTCTTCTTTTAAGCCTTCCGCCAGGTTTTCCCGGACGCGCCCGCAGTTGCGTTCGAACAGTTCCAGCAGCATCTTTTTGGACCTGTTCACCAGGTGGCGGCGCAAGAGCCCTCCCGGCAAAATACCCATCGCCGGCAAATCCTCGAGCGGCGGGACGAAAGTGGGGTGGTCGGCGAAATGGAAGTAAAAGCCCCTTTTGCCCAGGATGTATTCTTTCGAAGCGGTTTTTTCCACCGCCACCTGAAAGATTTCCGCCGAAACATCCATCAACTGGTCGACGATGTTTTCGATCCGGTTAAAGAAGCGCACCGCCACTGCCTTGAATTTTTCCTGCAATTCTTCCCGTTCGGCCACCCTTTTGGGTTCGATGGCGGCCCGGACGATTTCCTGAACCTGCTGTTTTAGGGTGAGCGCGGCTTCCCGGGGCGAACGGGCCTGCAGTCCCGCGGCAAACTCTTCCAGCTGCCGGACGACATTTCCTTCGTTTTCCCGGCGGAAGAGAGCCATGTTTTCTTCCACTTCTTTGCGCAACCGGTCCACTTCCCGGTACAGCAGGTAGATGCTGTCTTCCCGCTCCTGCTCCAGCCGGGCCAGTTCCTGATTAAACCGGGCGATTTTAGCGCTTAGGCCCTGCTCGGTTTCCTCCATGGCCCGGCGCCAGAGCAAAAGCGCCAGCTCCAGTTCGCCGGCGATGCGCAAAGCGCGGGCGGCGGTAATTTCCCGAATTAGTTTGACCTTGTTTTGTTCGATAAACGCATTCAATTTTTCTTCCAGCTCCAGGATGCCGCTGGCGGAGAGCTTCTGCCTGTTTTTTTCCCGCTTTCCTTCCAGGGCCAGCCGGGCGGAAAGAGGGAAGAGCGGGGTTTCCTGGCCGTCGAAGATGTTTCTTAAGGCGCTCCGCAGGAATTCCAGGGCCTCGCGGAGATCGTTGCCGGAGGCAACGTCGGCCTTGTTAACGACGAAGAAAAGCTTTTGCACGTGCTCCCGGACGTCTTTTAAATAGTCGATTTCCGTTTTGCTTAAAGGGGCGTCTACGGAAAGCAGGAAGATGCCCGCGTCCGAGCGGGGGAGGTAGGCGTAGGCCGCCCCGGTATTGTGTTCGTACACCGAGCCCACCCCGGGCGTGTCCACCAGGATCACTCCCCGCTGCAAAAAAGGACTTGCGTAGCCGACCTGAACTTCCCGCACCTGTTTGCGGTTGGCGGGATTTTCTTTTTCGGTGACGAAGGCGGTGATTGCTTCCAGTTCGATGACCTGCCTTTCACCGTTTAAAAAAACTACCTGGGCGCCCGGACGCTCCTGGTAATGGATGATGGTCGGAATGGCCGTTAAGGGAACGATGGCAGTAGGCAAAAGAGGCTCGCCCAGCAGGGCGTTGACGAAAGTCGACTTGCCCCGCTTGAACTCCCCCAGAATCACCAGGGTAAAGGTTTCTTTTTCGAAACGTTCTTTGGTTTCCTGGAGAAGTTCGGCGGCAAAACGGTTTTCTTGCCGGTCGGCGAGGCTGATCAATTCTTCCAAAGCATTCAGCAAGGTGTGTTTTTCCGGGAAATTTTCCTGGCGCATTTTTCTCCTCCCCCTTCAAAACAAATCAGATTTCTGTTTGCCTTGTCGCGCTTTCCAGTTTTTCGAGGGCGCCGCTTGCCGCCCAGCGAACGCAGGAATTGGGGTCTTCCAAAGCCCTGGCCAGGTAAGCAACGGCGCGGGGATCACCAAGTTGGGCCAATGCCCGGGCTGCCTTCACCCTGACCGGCAGGTAGGAAGAGAGCAAAAGTTTACCAAGGGGCAAAAGCGCGTCCGGTTCGCCGATTTGCCCCAAGGCCTCGGCAATTGTGCTGAGTAAATAGGGATCGTCTTTATTTTCGTCAATGGCTGCGATTAGCATTTGCGCAGCTTCTTTTACCTTCTTTTTACCTAAAAGCCAGGCGGCGTCGCGGCGAATCCGGGGGTCCGGATGCCAAAGAGCCTGAATCAATTTTGTCGTGTAAGTATTTTCCATAATAAAAAAGCCCCTACCAAACTTTGCTATTTCCTTTGGTAGGAGCTATTAGCCGCAAGGCAAAACGAGCGAGCCCCATCGCCATGTTTCTTGGCCCATTTTAGCATAAAGCGAAAATAAGATCAATACCGGGGAAAATTATAAACGTTCCTTCTTTGCGAGTTGAGAGTTGTATAGTCCAAAGATGTACGCGGTTCACCTCCTGCGTGACGAGCGCCAGGTTAACCCTAATCAACCCGATTATCTTGAGCATGGCGGGTAGTATGTTCAAAAAAGAAGACTTCTCCCCGCCTCGACAAAAAACCTTCCGGAAAAAATCCCTTCAGCACGCTTTTAACTGTGTTGATGGGAATAGCGAAGCCGATCCCCTGGGCCTGGGCGGCCACGGCGGTATTGATCCCGATTACTTCCCCTTCCAGATTGAGAAGGGGCCCGCCGTTGTTTCCGGGGTTAATGGCGGCGTCGGTCTGCAGCAGGTTTTTGTAGCTCGGTTTTCCACCTGCACGGGGCGGCCCTTGGCGCTTACTACCCCTACCGTGACGGAGGACCTGCAGGGACGCGGCGATGGAAAAATAATATCGACATTTTTTCTTTTCGATGTTAAACTAAACTTTGGAATTTTTTCGAAAGGAGTCGGTCCCTGTGCTTTCCAATAATCAGGAATCCACCAGAAAGGCCGAGATTAATTTGCGCCTTGCCCAATTTGAATTCCCTCCCATGCAAGACGTGTTGCTAATCGGCAAAAGAGCCCCTATCGGCCCGGAGGCGGCGAGGAAAATGTCGGATGCCCTATCTCCCGACCAATACGAAATAATTTCTCTGGAACACGAACTTTTTGAGGCCGCGGTAGTAAGGAGGGCATTGTTAAAAATTTTGCCTCCGGAAAAGCTCTTTCCGGTCATCCTTGAAGAAGGAACCAGAATAGCCAGCGAAAATACGGTGATTAAAATCCAGGTCAACGCAACTATTCAAGTGAATAAGGTGGTAGATCTATGATAACTATTGGAGATATTATGATTAAAGACGTGGTAACGATATCTCCTGCCGCAAGCGTCGCCAGAGCAGCCGAACTGATGGAAAAATTTAAAGTCGGGGGACTGCCCGTAATTGATGGCGATAAAATTATCGGGATTATTACTTCCAGGGACATCAGGAGGGCTCACCAAAACAGGCTCGTGGCTGACGCCATGACCAGAAAGGTAGTCACCGCACCGCCAGAAACTTCGCTCTGGGAGGCTAAAGAACTTATCGAAGAACATGGCGTTGAACGTTTGCTGGTAGCCAAAGATGGCAAACTCCTGGGGATTGTCACAAAATCGCTCATTTATATAGAGTCAGGAAAACATATCGACCCTCTCACCGGGTTGCCCCGTTCGGAGTTCCTTCGTCATATCGCCCTCAAATTATTACAGGAAGGAAACGAAATATCTGTTATTTTTATAGATCTGGACAATTTCGGAACGATTGACAAAGAAATAGGCCACGAATCCGGTGACCAGGTTCTCAAGCAGGTAGCCAAAATATTTAAAGACATGGTTATAGAAGGAAGTGATTATTTATGCCGCTACGCCGGTGATGAATTTGCCCTGATCACCACCCGGCCGTTAGAAGAAGCAAAAAAACTTTGCTTTCGTCTTCTTCGTTCGTTAACTAATCACCCCTGGCCAAACGGAACAAGGTTAACTGCTTCTGCAGGAGTAGCTGGCGGCAGGCGCGGCCACCCACGACCCGGAAGCAAATGTTGCACCGTGCACGAACTCATTAATCTGGCCAGCCTGGGTTCGACACAGGCAAAAAAAGAAAACACGCCAGTAGTTGTCGTGGGTCAGGTTGAAATAGCCAAAGACACTACCTGCACATCATAGCCATTGGAAAGCTCATGTATCAACAAGGTAGATCAGGTTGCCCCCCAGTTGCCTGATAATTTGCCCCCTCTCCGCCCCGCTTGGGCAGTTCGGCCAACCCCCGCGCAGGCATCGTTTTCGTCCTTTTAGTTTTCTTTTCCTGTTTACATCAACAGGCAAAAGAGGTTTCCTTCTTTATTGTTCAAAAACTGATTTTATAACTACCGGGCCTATTATAAATATATTTTATAATAACAATAGAAGGATTCCATGGTTCGCATAAAGAACGAAATGTTAACAGGGAGAAGTTTAGCGGGGAGAAAGGGGCTGGCGCCCCCCACGG
>JBFMEJ010000173.1:0-4336 GCA_040753275.1 Bacillota bacterium | reverse complement strand
TTGCGGACCGGCACCTGGTGGGCAAAATCACCGGTGGCAATATGGCGCGTGGCTTCAATTAAATCGTCAATCGGCTGCCGGAAAATCCGCCTGCTGAGTACATGCGCCAGCATAATTCCGGCGTATAGCGCGGCCAGCAGGACCAGGATCATGGTCAGCATGGCATCGTGCATATATTGTTTTGTCCGTCCCTGGTCCATCTGGAGATAAAAATAGCCAAGCAAATCGCCCCCCGCGGTCTTGACCGGCGTGCGGAACACCGGGCCGGGATGGGCGTCGCCCTGAAAAATACCTACCGAAAAATACCCTTCCGGGATGTATTTGGCGACCATCAAGGGATCGGAGTGGGCCACTATTTTCCCCCCGGGTGTCACCATACCTACTTCCGCAATATCCTCATTTTCTTTCAGCTCTTGAAAAAGTTTGTTTAAAAGGAGGTAGTCGCCGGCCCGCAGGCGGTCGACGGCCAGGGCGGTTACGGCGCCGGTAACGGCTTCGCCCTTCTCTTTGATCTGAAGCTCCATTACCTGTTGAAACCGGAAATAAGTCGAGAAACCGACTACGGCAATTAAAAAGATGATCAAGAGACTGTAACTGATGCTAATTTTTGTGGCAATAGACCGCCTTCGCCCGGATTGATTATTTTTTTTCATTCCCAATCCCCCACACTCTTTAGCGTTTTTCTATTTTCCAAAAAACTTAACTGATCCCCCGGCAAGGTGCCGGTTCGCAAAAGAACCCCGGCCGGCAGCTCCACGACCCGGCGCGCCCCCCTGACCGGTCCGGCCAGCCAGCCGGGCGGCACATCCGTTTGCATTTCCAAAACGGTGTCCCGCTCGTCCAGAAAGAGAACATCGATGTTAAAACGCATGAAAAACGTGTGTACAGCCCGGCACTTTTCCAGTACCAAGGCTTCGCCCGCAGGCAGCTCCCGCTCCCCGAGCAGCCCCTTCAACCGGCCCCAAAAATTGGCCGCCCGCCGCACCTTCCGGGCCAGCAGCACTTTTCTGTTTAGATTAACCAGACGCATCTCTGTATCCCTCACTTCAGAAAAACCTCGGCAATTTTCAAGGCCGCCGGCCCCAGCAGAACCAGAAACAAAGCGGGAAAAATAAAGAAAGCGAGCGGGAAAAGCAGTTTTACCGGCGCTTTCATCGCCCTTTCTTCGGCCCGCTGGCGTCTTTTTTGCCGCATTTGTTCCGCCTGGGTGCGCAGGACGTTGCCGATGCTGATCCCCAACCGGTCGGCCACGATGATCGATCCGGTAAAGGAAGAAAATTCGTCCACGGCCAGCTTTCCGGCCAGGTCCCGGAGGGCTTCGCGCCGCGGCTTGCCCATATTTATTTCCTGAAGCATCTGCGCGATTTCCCCCGCCAGCAGGCCCCTTTTTTTCTCCGCCACTTTCCAGAGGGCGCCGTCAAATCCCAGCCCTGCCTCCACGCACACGGTCAGCAGGTCAAGAACCTCAGGAAGCTCCTTGCGGATTGTTTCGGCCCGCTCCCGGATCCTGGCCTCCAGGTAAAAGTCCGGCAGGTGCCAGCCCAAAAGAACGCCCGGGAGGAGCAAAAAGTATTTTTGCAGCGGCGCAAGGTGGGCCGCCCCGGCGTACAGGAAGAAAAGACCGGCCGTGGCCCCGGCGAAAAAATACTTGCAGACGGCATATTCGCCGGCGTCCAATCCGCCCGGCCGCCCCGCCCTGACCAATTTTTCTTCCAGGACGGCCGTTTTTTCGGCCGGGATGAAGACGCCGGCCAGACCGGCCATTTTTTTCAAAACAGGACGGACGGCCCGCTGCCGGAATGGAGCCGTTAATTCCTGTTCCCGGACCGACGGTCCGCGACTCCCCAGCACTTCGCCCACCCTCCGGGCAATTTTGAACCGCTCACTAAAAAGGAGATCGTAAAGACCGTACCCAAAAAACACCAGCGCCAGGAAAACCGCAACCGCCGTCATCAGGACCGGCACGGGGCCCACCCCTTTCCTGTAAATTTTGGAAATAGATTTTCATCCTTATTTATGAAGGAAACGAGCGTTTTCATGGGTAACTCCTCTGTGTCCTCTGTGGTTAAATTTACTTAAACAGTGATATTAACGATTCTTCGGATCAAAATCCAACCTACGATTTCTGATCCGGCGGCGGCTGCCAGCATCACTTTTCCCACCGGGTGGGTGAATAAAAGCCCGATATAATCAGGGTTCATCGCCATCATGACAACCAGCAGAAACACTGGCAAAAGACCGATAATCAAGCCGGAAATGCGCCCCTGGGCCGTCAGCGTGCGAATCTCGCCCTGAATGCGGACCCTTTCCCGGATCGTGTGGGCGATCTTATCCAGCACTTCGGCTAGGTTCCCCCCCACCTGCCGCTGAACCAGCACCGCCGTAACCACCAGGGCAAGATCCTCGCTTTTCACTCTCTGGACGAGGCTGGCTAAGGCCTCTTCCACCGGGGTGCCCAGGCTCATTTCCCGGAAGGTCCGGCCGAATTCCCGGCCGATGGGCGGCGGCATTTCCCGCTGGACCACCTCGATGGCCTGGAGAAAACCAAAGCCCGCCCGCAGGGAATTGGCCATAACCGTCAGGGTATCGGCAATCTGCCCGTTCAAGCGGGCGGTGCGCTTTCTGGCCGCAAATCCGACGAACCAGCAAGGAAGCACCCCGGCAATCAACCCGGTCACAGCGACGGCGACCGGACGGCCGCCGATCGCCGCGGTCAAAACGCAACCACCGGCCGCGCAAAACGTGGCAAGGGCGACAAATTCCTCCCCTTTCAGGGGCAAATCGGCTTCGGCCAGCCTCCTGTCCGCGGCGGCCCGGATGGCCTGCGGGGAAAGAAGGCCCGCGCGGGCCAGCAGCGCTTGAAAAGAGACCGGTTTGGGGCGGCGATCGGCAGTCCCCCCGTTTTCCCCGGGTTTTCCCGGCCCGGCCAGTTGCTTTAACCGCTCGGCAAGAAACTTTTTCCGGCCGGAAAAAAGCCTCTGCACCCCCGGCACCAGCAGCACCCCGCTGAAAAAAGCAAACAAGACAATTGCTTTTATACTCACGGCAGCCTTTCCCCGCTTTCTTTAGTTCATCCAGAAGATGTCCGCAGGCAGTTCAATCCCGCTAACCTCCAGGCGGGGCATGAATTTCGGCCTGATCCCGGTGGCCCGGAACCGGCCCAGCACTTTCCCGCCGCTGTTCACGCCCGTCTGTTCAAAGACAAAGAGATCCTGGAGAACGATAACGTCGCCTTCCATCCCCTGCACCTCGGTAATGCGGGTGACCTTCCGGCTTCCGTCTTTTAAGCGCGCCATATGCACAATCACGTCCACGGCCGAAGAGATTTGCTCCCTGATGGCGCGGACGGGCAGGTCCATCCCGGCCATCAGCACCATGGTTTCCAGGCGGGAAAGGACGTCCCGGGGGGAATTGGCGTGGACGGTGGTCAGCGAACCGTCGTGCCCCGTATTCATGGCCTGGAGCATGTCCAGCGCCTCCCCGCTGCGCACTTCCCCGACGATGATCCGGTCCGGGCGCATCCGCAGAGCGTTGCGCACGAGATCCCGGATGGTGATCTCCCCCCGCCCTTCCACATTGGGCGGGCGGCTTTCCAGGGTGACGACATGCTCCTGGCGCAACTGCAATTCGGCGGCGTCTTCAATCGTGACGATGCGCTCGTCGGCCGGAATGAAGGAAGAAAGGATGTTTAACATGCTGGTTTTGCCGCTCCCCGTCCCGCCGGAAACGACCAGGTTCAGCCTGGCCCGCACGCAGGCCTCTAAAAAAAGGGCCATTTTTCCGGTCAAGGTTTCCAGTGCCAACAAGTCGTCCACTGTCAACGGATCCTGGAAAAATTTCCGGATCGTTACGGTGGGTCCGTTTAGGGCCAGGGGCGGAATGATGGCGTTTACCCGGGAACCGTCCGGCAGCCGGGCGTCGACCATGGGCGTGCTCTCGTCGATTCTCCGGCCGAGGGGGGCAACGATCTTTTCAATAATGTGCATGACGTGCTGGTCGTCCCGAAAGGTGACGCCGGTCAGTTCCAGCCGCCCGCCCCGCTCCACGTAAACCTGGCGGGGGCCGTTGACCATCACTTCGGTTATTTCGGGATCCTTTAAAAGGGGGGTAATGGGGCCGAAACCGATTGCTTCATCGATAATTTCGTTGATGATGCGCCGGCGATCGGAGCGGGATAGATGCTGCCCGGACTCGTCCAGCAATTTGTCCACCACCATTTCGACCCGTTCGGCGACCAGTTCGCGGCGCTCCCTTTTCTCCTGGGGCAGGCCGGCCAGCTCGGCAATCACCTTTTTATGCAGGGCCACCTTTAAATCCTGGAAGGGGTCCTTTGGAG
>JBFMEJ010000172.1:0-4340 GCA_040753275.1 Bacillota bacterium | reverse complement strand
GCAGCTTCACCAAAACGTACTGGGCGTGGTTGGTGTCCTGGTACTCGTCCACCAGGATATAGCGAAATTTACTCCGGTAATAGGCCAGGACGGGCTCGTTTTCCTGGAACAGGCGCACGGTCAGCAGGATCAAATCGTCGAAGTCCAGGGCGCAGTTTTTGGCCAGCTTTTCCTGGTAAAGGGTATACACCTTCGCCACCATGCGGGCAAAAAGGTTGTGGGCCTTTTCGGCATACTCCTCCGGACCGGTCAGCTCGTTTTTGGCCCTGGAAATAACCGCGGCGAGGGAACGGGGCGAATACTTTTTTTCGTCCAGATTCAACTCCCGCAAACACTCTTTGAGAAGCGTCTGCTGGTCGTTATCGTCGTAAATGACAAAGTTTTCGTGGTAACCGTAAAAGCGGGCCTGTTTTCTTAAAATCCGGACGCAGGTAGCGTGAAAGGTGCCGATCCATAAGTCCCGGGCCACCTCCGGCACAAAAGCGGCCACCCGTTCCTTCATCTCTTGCGCCGCTTTATTGGTAAAGGTGATAGCCAGAATGTTATAGGGAGACACTTTTCTCTCTTTTAAGAGATAAGCGATGCGGGTGGTCAACACCCTGGTTTTGCCGCTGCCGGCCCCGGCCAGCACCAAAAGGGGGCCTTCCGCATGCCGGACGGCTTCCAGCTGCGAATTGTTTAAACCGGCCAACAGATCCATGAATACTGGTTCCCTTCCCCGGAAAAGAAATTTACCGCAAAGGCGCAAAGGACATAAAGAATTGTCACCAGAAAATGATCAGGCGGCCGTTCGGCGGAAAAAAATAAAGTCAAACGGTTCCCGGCTGACACCGCGGACGGTTAATTCAGCAACTTTTAAGCCAAAACAGGCGTGCGGTACTTCGCCAGACTATGCCGGGCCGTTATCCAGCCGGTAATGAAAGCACGAGTAGTGTCCTTCGTGGCAGGCCACGCCGACTTGCTCTACTTTCACCAGCAGAGCGTCGGCGTCGCAGTCGTAATAAATTTCCCGCACCTTTTGGACGTTCCCGGAAGTGGCTCCCTTGTGCCAGTATTCCTGCCGGCTCCGGCTCCAGAACCAGGTTTCCCCTGCGGCCAGCGTCCGCGCTAAAGATTCCTGATTCATGTACGCCAGCATGAGGACGACGCCGGTGCGGACGTCCTGAACAATGGCAGGAATCAAACCATTTGCGTCGTATTTGAGCTGATCAAGATTTTTGAACATGACAAAACTCCTTGAGATCAATATCCGGGATAGCAAGTGAAATAATCCATCCTGGATATCGATTAATTCCGCCAATTCCCAATTCCTGCTCCCAATTTCTTAATGGAAATTATACCAGTAATCCAAAAGGCAGGCAACGTAGCTGTTCAGCGGTACGTTTAAGGAGCGGGCAATAGGCGGGCACTTCGCCTTCAGCAGAAAGAAAGCCGGCGCCGGAACGCACAGCTCCGGCAACGTTTCATAATACCCCATTCCCTTGGCAAAGAGCAAATCCGCGCAAACCAGGGTTTCGAAAAATTCCTTGGACACGAGCGAGAGGTCCAGCCCCGGCGTATCGCTGCCGGTGGTCATTACTCTTTTGAATTGGTCCCTAATTCCGCTCCGTTCCAGATCGCTTAAAGTAAGGTCGTTCTGAACCGGGTTTTCTTTGACCACGTAAGTTACCTCGGCAAAATCCTCTAATTTTTGAACGAGCGGCAGGTCAAAGTAGCATTCCCCGGCGTTATCGGCAAAAAAAAGGATTTTTTTGCGTTCCGGTGATTTTTGGAAATCCTCCAACAAAGAATAAAGGGCGCCGGTATCGTTCCGGGCAAAGGTCACCGGCTTTAAAATTTCTTCGCGCACCTTCCCGAAATCAAGGAAAAAATCGATACTGTTTCCCTTAGCGGCAAAGGCAATTAAAGCCGGAAGATCGTTGCCCAATGACAGTCTGATTTCTTCCGCCAGGCCGTGGGCGATCTGCATCTCTTTTTCCTTGACCGCCAGAAACGGATCTTTGTTTTCCGCCGCGGCGCGAATGGCCCGCTGCATTTCCCCGGCCAGCCGGGTCGGGATCTGATCGTTGGAAAAGTTTTGAGCTAAATAAGTCAACCCTTTCTGGAAAGCTTTTTCTCTTCCGGCCCCTTCCGGGGCGGCCAGTCCGGCCGTGCGCCTGGCCAGACCCTCCAGGCAAGGGTAACATTCCCTTTGGGCGCGCAAAAAAATTCACCTCGCCGCTTGTTTTCATTCAGATCCGTACCGGAATTCCCCGCTTGCGCAGGTATTCTTTTACCTGGCGAACGGAGTATTCCCCGAAATGGAAAATCGATGCCGCCAGGGCGGCGTCGGCTCCGCCCGCAGTCAACCCCTCGGCGATGTGCTCCAGCGTCCCCACCCCGCCGGAAGCGATCACCGGAATGCGAACGGTATCAGCAATTGCCCGGGTCAAGGGGATGTCGTACCCGTCCTTCGTCCCGTCCCGGTCCATGCTGGTCAATAAAATTTCCCCCGCGCCCAGTTCCTCAACCCGCCTGGCCCACTCGACCGCGTCCAGCCCGGTGGGGGTACGTCCGCCGTGAATATAAACTTCCCACTTTTGCGGCCCCACCTGCCTGGCGTCAATGGCCACCACAATGCACTGGGTGCCGAAACGTTCGGCGCTTCTGGCCACCAGTTCCGGGTTTTGCACCGCCGCCGTATTGATGGAGACCTTGTCGGCCCCGGCGGAAAGGACGTCACGGATGTCCTCTAAAGTACTGATCCCGCCGCCCACCGTATAAGGAATAAAGACCTCCCCGGCGGTGCGGTAGACCATTTCCAGCATGGTTTTGCGGCCCTGTGCGGAAGCCGTGATATCCAGAAAAACCAGTTCGTCGGCGCCCTGTCCGTCATAATAAGCAGCCAGCTCAACCGGGTCACCCGCGTCCCGCAAATTGATAAAATTGGTGCCCTTCACCACTCGCCCGTCAGTTACATCCAGGCAAGGAATAATTCTTTTCGTCAGCATGAAACAACCCTCTTTTCCTCCTGCTCGCTTATCCCCAGAGCTTCTTTCAGCGTGATTGTTCCGGCGTAAAGTGCTTTGCCGATAATTACCGCTTCCACCCCGTAAGGTTCTAACTTGAAAAGCGGTTGGAGATCATCTACTGTAGAAATGCCGCCGGCGGCAATGATTTTCATCCCGGTCACCCCGGCAATTTCCCGGATGGCGGATAAATTCGGACCCTTTAAAGTTCCGTCGCGGCTCACGTCGGTAAAGATGATCCGCCTGACTCCGCGATTCTTCATTTCCGCGGCCAGTTCCAGGGCGTTTTTTTCCGCCGTAACACCCCATCCTTCAATCGCCACTTTCCCTTCCCGGACGTCAATCCCCACGATAATCGCCTCGCCGTATTTTGCGCAGGCTTCGGCCACCAGATCGGGATTAATGATGGCAACGGTGCCCAGAATGACCCTCCTGGCGCCGCTTTCCAGAAGCTCCGCAATTGTGCCGATGTCCCTGATGCCGCCCCCGACCTGGACGGGAACCTTGACGGAGGCAATAATTTTTTTGACTATGTCCAGGTTTTTCGGTCTGCCGGCAAAGGCGCCGTCGAGGTCGACCACGTGCAGCCAGCGGGCTCCCTCTGCTTCCCAAAGTCTGGCCATGGCGACTGGATCATTTGAATAAACCGTTTCCCGATCCGGTCTGCCCTCGGTTAAACGGACGCACTTCCCCTCCCGCAGGTCAATCGCCGGGATGATTAACATTTTTTGCCACCAACCCCCCAAAATTTTTCAAGATCTGCAGCCCCAAAGCACTGCTTTTTTCCGGGTGAAATTGAATGCCGAAAACATTTTTCCTGGCCACCATCGAGGCAAAGTCTAAACCGTAAGGAGTTAAACCGCTGATTAAGTCCCGAGCGGGGGTATCTACATAATACGAATGGACAAAGTAAAAGTACGAATTCTGGGCGATTCCTTCCGTCAGAGGATTCTCCTTGGTCAGGAAAACGTTATTCCAGCCCATGTGGGGGATTTTCAACCCGGCCGGCAATCTTTTCACCACGCCCGGGAAAATTCCCAGACCGCCGGTAAAACCCCATTCTTCGCTGGCCTCAAAAAGCAGCTGCATGCCCAGGCAAATCCCGAGGAAAGGCCTGCCTTCCGCGATTACCTGCCGGATCGCCCCGGTTAAATGGGCGTTCCGGAGGTTTTCCATGGCGTTGGCAAAAGCCCCTACCCCCGGCAAAACCACGCCTTTGGCCGCCAAAACTTCCCCGGCGCTTTGCACGATGCGCGCGCTCCAGCCGGCCTTTTCGAAACCTTTCTGGACGCTGCGGAGGTTGCCCATGCCGTAGTCGATAATTGCAATCAA
>JBFMEJ010000171.1:0-4367 GCA_040753275.1 Bacillota bacterium | reverse complement strand
AAAATGGGAGGGCGGCCACCCCCAGGACCATTCCCCACTGCTCCCAGTTCAGGGAAACGGTCCGGAAAATCACCTGCAAGGGCGGGAGCTGGGTCACGGCCACCTGCAGAGCCGCAGAGAAAAGCACCGCCAGCAGGAGGCGGGGGTTGGTGAAGAAGCCCTGCTCCAGGACGGATTCCCGCTCCGAGCGGCAGACCAGGACGTAAAATAACTGCAGGAAAACCAGCGTATTAAAGGCGACGGTCCGGGATTCGGCCACCCGGGCCGGCTCCCCGCGGTAGACGGCGGCAAACAAAAGCAGCGTGCCCAGGCCGATCACCAGCCCGCCGGTCAAAATCCGCCAGCCCAAACCCTGGGCGAAGATGCTTTCCCGCGGATCCCGGGGCCGCCGGTACATAATGTCCCGGGCCGCCGGCTCCAGCCCCAGGGCCACGGCCGGCAGGCCGTCGGTGACCAGGTTCATCCACAAAATCTGGACGGGCAAAAGAGGCAGGGGCAGGCCGGCCAGCACCGCCAGGAACATTACCAGCACCTCGCCGATGTTGCAGGAAAGGAGGTAGCGGATGGTTTTCCGGATGTTTTCGTAAATGCCCCGGCCTTCTTCCACCGCTGCCACGATGGTGTTGAAATTATCGTCCGCCAGGACCATCGCCGCCGCTTCCCTGGTGACGTCGGTGCCCGTCATTCCCATGGCGATCCCGATGTCCGCTTCCTTGACGGCGGGGGCATCGTTGACGCCGTCGCCGGTCATGGCCACCACGTGGCCGTTTTGCTTGAACGCCCGCACGATGCGCAGCTTGTGCCGCGGCGCCACGCGGGCGAACACGCTCACCCGCTTTACTTGCGCGCGCAGTTGTTCGTCGTCCAGGGCGTCGAGCTCAGGGCCGGTGATGATGGCGCTTTCCCGCCCCAGCAGGCCCAGCTCACCGGCAACGGCGCCGGCGGTCAGGCGGTGGTCGCCGGTAATCATTACCACTTTGATCCCCGCGCTTCGGCATTTTTCCACCGCCGCGTAAGCCGCCGGGCGGGGCGGGTCGATCATTCCCGCCAGCCCTGCAAAAACCAGGCCCCTTTCCACATCCTGCCCGTTGAAAGCATTGGCGGGGGCATTGGCAGCGTTAGAAGCGGCAGAAGCAGTAACAGAAACAGAGGCGGCGGGAAGCTCCCGGTAGGCCAGGGCCAACACCCGCAGGGCGCGGGCGGCCAGATCGCCGTTGATCCGCAAAAATTCCTCTTTTTTCCGGCCGGAGAGCGGGAGCACCCGGTTGTCGCCGTCCAGGTAGTGGGTGCACAGCTCCAGCACCACGTCGGGCGCCCCCTTTACGTAGGCGTGCAGCCTCCCGCCGGGCTGCCGGTAGACCACGGTCATCCTTTTGCGGTCGGAATCAAAGGGAAACTCGGCCACCCGCTGCTCCTCTTTTTCAATTGCTTCCCGCCAGACCCCGCCTTTCGCCGCCATCACCAGGAGCGCCCCTTCTGTGGGGTCGCCGTGCACCCCCCAGGCGGGGCCGGGCCGCCCTTTCAGAAGGCCGCGCAGCATGCCGCCAATCGAGATCTCCCCCCTGGTCAGCACGGCGTTATTGCACAGGGCGGCAATTTTCAAGAACTGCCGGAGGGCGGGATCACGGGGGTTCAGGCCGGTAAAGTCCCCTTTAGGATCGTACCCTTCCCCGGTTACTTCCGCCGCTTTGGAGCCGATCAGGATCTTCCTCACGGTCATCTGGTTTTGCGTCAGCGTGCCGGTTTTATCCGCGCAAATCACCGTGGCACAGCCCAGGGTTTCCACCGCGGAGAGCTTCCGGATGATCGCTTGCCGGCGGGCCATCCGCTGGACGCCGGTGGCCAGCGCCACGGTGACGATGGCCGGCAGCCCCTCCGGAATGGCTGCCACGGCCAGACTGACGCCGGCTAAAAACATCTGGTAAATTTCCTCGCCGCGGTAAATCCCCAGCACCACCACCAGCGCGCAGATGAGCAGGCACAAACCGACCAGCACCTTGCCCAGGTGGGCCAGCCGGCGCTGCAGGGGGGTCTGGTCGTCCTGCGCCTCCAGGATCAGACCGGCGATGCGGCCCATCTCCGTGGCCATTCCCGTAGCCACCACCACACCTTGCGCGCGGCCGCGGGTCACCACCGTCCCCAGGTAGGCCATGTTGCGCATTTCACCCAGGCCGGGGGAATGGGTGAGGGGGGCCGGGTCCTTTTTCACCGGTGCCGACTCGCCGGTCAAAGACGCTTCGTTCGTTTCCAGGTTCGCGGCGTGCAGCAGGCGGAGATCCGCAGGGACGCGGTCGCCGGCCTCCAGAAAAACCAGGTCCCCCGGCACCAGTTCGGCCGCCGGAATCTTTTTTTCCAGGCCGCCCCGCAGGACCCTGGCTTCGGGGGCGACAAGCCGCTTTAAAGCTTCCAGGGACTGTTCCGCCTTGTGCTCGTGGACGCAGCCGAGCACCGCGTTGATCGTCACGATGGCCAGGATGGCCAGTGCGTCCACGTATTCGCCCAAAAAGAAGGAAACCGCCGTGGCGGCCAGCAACAGAATCACCATGAAGTCCCGGAACTGCCCGCCAAACATGGCCAGCAGGGATGCCCGCCGGGTCCTGACCAGCTGGTTGGGACCAAAGCGGGCCAGCCTTTGGGCAGCCTCCTGATCAGTCAAACCCTTCACCGCGTTTGTCTGAAACACCGCCAGCACTTCTTCGCCCGTTAAGGCGTGCCAGTCTGCCAATTCCGCCTCACCCCTCAATTGACGTGGTTTTCCTGGACGTGGTTGTCCTTTGCAGGTTTGTCCTTTAATAAATATTCCGGGGCGGCGGAACTTATGAATCGTAACAAAATTGTAAACTTCCCGAAAAAGTTTTGCCATAAAAAACGGGTAAATTAAACCTGAGGAGGTGAAACAAAAATGCAAAAGAAACTCATCATTGCCCTGGCGGCCCTGTTGATCCTGGCGCTGGCCGTTCCGGCCCTTGCCGCCTCCGCCGACAGCCCCAATAATCCGGCGGTCAATCCGTTAACCCCGGAGCAGGCCAAAGAAATCACCGCCATTCACAAGCAAATGCTGGATTTGAGAAAACAAATGGTGGATAAGTTTGTGGAGTACGGCCGCCTGACCCCTGAGCAGGGACAGCAGATTAAAGAGCGGATCAACGCCCGGCAGCAGTACCTGGAGGAAAACCCCGGCGCGTTCGGTCCGGGCAACTGCCCCTACTACGGGCAGCGACTGGGCCGGGGCGGTAAAGGTCCGCGGGGCGGCGCCGGCGGCGGCGCAGGCATGGGCCCGGGCGCCGGCGGACGCGGCTTCGGCGGCGGCATGGGTCCCGGCCTCGGCCCCTGCGGCTGGGGTTACCCCAGCACCGGCCAGAGCGCGGCCACGGGAAGCTGATGAAGGACCTGGAAAATAGCTCGAACGACCCGTAAAGACATTTTTTCCTGACATTGAGCGCTGGATTAGAGAACAAACGAGAAAGTCAAAAACACCTGCGCATGGGAACAGTGGATTTTCCCCTTTCCCAAATGCAAGTGCCGGGTCAAATGCACAAGACCCGGCACATATTTCTCCTCACCGCAATGCATGGGATAAAATATTTTTAGTTTGTATAGTTTAACAAACCTCGCCCCGGATAACTTAACCTGATTGGGAGGCAGGCCTGTTACCAGACGCGTGTTCTTATGCGGTGCCAGATCCAGAGGTAAAGCCAGCGGCGCGCCTGGGTGCGCACCGGCGGCAGCATCAGCAGCAGCCCGGCGGCGTCGGTGAGCAGGCCGGGGGTAATCAACAGCAGCCCGCCGGAAAAAATCAGCAGGGCGTCCAACAGGGCGTCTCCCGGCGGGCGCCCGGCCCGGACTTCCTCCCTGATGCGCCGGATTACGGAGAGTCCCTGGGACTTGACCAGCAGAAAACCGAGCGTGCCCAGGCCGAACAGCAAAAACAGGGTAGGCCAGAAACCCAGGTATTTCCCCACCTGGATAAGGATCATCACTTCGACGAACGGAACGAGGATAAAAATGAGCAAAAGGCGGGAAAACAACCGACCATCACCTGCAAAAATTGCGTTTTTAATTAAAATTCACCGCCAGACGCAAAGGCTTAAAGAGTTAAAGGATATTAAAAAATGAGCAAAAA
This sequence comes from Bacillota bacterium, assembly GCA_040753275.1. Lineage (GTDB taxonomy): Bacteria > Bacillota > Desulfotomaculia > Desulfotomaculales > Nap2-2B > JAIMBK01. Next base: position 244 of record JBFMEJ010000171.1, on the reverse strand, counting down.
CGAATCGCCCTTCCTTTTTAAACCTCTTTAACCCTTTGCGTTCCCGGTTCATCCTTTTACAAAAACCGGCAGACTGAACGTGAAGCTGGTCCCTTCCCCCGGACGGCTGTGCACCTGAATCGCGCTCCCGTGCAGTTCGATGATCTGCTTAGCGATGGCCAGCCCCAGGCCGCTGCCGGCGCCTGCCCGCCGCCGGGCTTTGTCCGCTTTATAAAATCTTTCCCAGATCAGGGGAAGTTCATCC
>JBFMEJ010000170.1:0-4432 GCA_040753275.1 Bacillota bacterium | reverse complement strand
ACCGAACTCAGCCTTATGCTCCGGCTGCACAAAAGTACCGTCCACCGGCTTTTAGCCACCTTGAGTTCTTTTGGTTATGTCGAACAGGACCCCCTAACCGAACGCTATAAGCTCGGGCGAAAGGTGCTGCTCCTTGGTTTGGAAATTTTAGAAAACCTGGATTTCCGCAAAGAAGCCGCCCCTTACCTGCGCGAACTGGTGGAAATATCGCGGGAAACAGCCCAACTGGCCGTCTTAGACGGCGGAGAAATCGTGGTCGTCGAAAGGGACCGTTCGCCGGAAGTGGTCACGGTCAACCTGGGCCTCCGCGCGCAGGTCCACTGCACAGCGGAAGGAAAGGTTTTATTGGCCTACCTCCCGCGGGAAGAGGCTATTTACATTCTGGAGACGCAGGGCATGCCCCAGCATACCGTAAACACTATTACCGACCTCGAATACATGCTGTCCCACCTGGAAAAAGTGCGCCTGCAGGGCTACGCCATTAACGCCGAGGAACTGGTGGAAGGCATGCGCAGCATAGCGGCGCCCATCTTCGACCATTCCGGCAAGGCAATTGCCGCCTTGAGCATTTCTGGTCCGACCTCCCGGCTTACCCTGGAAAGAATCGGCAGGCTGGTTACAGTGCTCAAAGAAGCCTGCGAGTCCATTTCCGAACGCCTGGGTTACCGTCCGCGGGTGTCTGAATATCGCCCGGAAGAAAGTCCGTTAAACAGTTCTTTAAGTTTATAAAATGTGAAGGAAGGGATTCCAATGCGGGGAAGGTCAAAATTAAACACCGCTGAAAAAAAACCGAACCTGGAAGATTATGAACAGACATACGCCCGCTTTCGCTGGGAAGAGGCGGAAAAAGAGCTTGGCTGGGAAGGCACCGGCAAGATCAACATTGTCTACTCCTGCGTCGACCGGCACGTATTCTCCGGAAGAGGAGAAAGATTGGCGCTGATCTACGACGATTTCCTCCGGAGAGAATTTTATACCTATAATGACTTATTTAAGCTTTCAAATTGTTTTGGAAACGCATTGAAGAAAATGGGAATCCAGAAAGGGAACCGGGTAGTTCTCTTTCTGCCCCGCAGTCCGGAATTTTACATCAGTTTTCTGGCCGTGGTAAAAATCGGCGCGGTGGCTATTCCTCTTTATGAAGGCTACATGAGCAGCGCCGTCAACGACATCTTGCAGGACAGCGAACCAGCCGTCATCATCACCACTCCTTTTCTGCAGCAAAGAATAAAGAGGGAAGAACTCCTCTCCCTGAAGCAAGTAATCGTAACGGAAGCCGCCAATCATAGCACAGACCTGGACTGGCCCACCGTCCTCGCCCGGGGAGACGAGACCCAGGCCGTGGAATGGGTGGAGCGCGAAGAACCGATGCTGCTGATGTATACCTCCGGCTCCACCGGAAAGCCGAAAGGAGCGCTGCACGTCCACGAAGGAGCCCTGCAATATCACCAAACCGGCAAGTGGGTTTTAGACTTGCAGGATGAGGACATTTACTGGTGCACGGCCGATCCATCCTGGGTCACCGGCATCTCTTACGGCATCTGGGCGCCTCTGTTAAACGGCGCCACCTCCGTAATCTACGGCGGTGAATTTAAGGCGGAAAAATGGTATGCTATTTTAGAAAAATACAAGGTGAGCATCTGGTATACCACGCCGACTTCCCTTCGCAAGCTGATTGCCGCCGGGGACAATTTAATGCACAACTACAACCTGTCCTCTCTCCGCCACATTTTAAGCACCGGGGAACCCCTGAACCCGATGGTGATCCGCTGGGTTCAGCAGAAATTCGGCTTGACCGTGCACGATACCTGGTGGATGACTGAAACGGGAGCGCATATTATTGCCAACTTTTTATGTCTTCCGGTGAAACCAGGTTCCCTGGGCAAGCCTATCCCCGGGGTGTACGCAACGATCATCAATGAACAGGGCAAGGAACTGCCCCCGCTGGAAATGGGCCAGCTGGCCCTGAAAAAAGGCTGGCCGGCCATGATGCGCGGGATCTGGAAAGACCCGGAAAAGTACCAGGAATATTTTCGCCTGCCCCCCTGGTACTTAAGCGGGGACCTGGCCTACCGCGACGCCGACGGCTACTTTTGGTTCCAGGGCCGGGCCGACGACGTGATCAAAACGGCCGGTGAACGGGTGGGGCCCTTTGAAATCGAAAGCAAGCTGGCAGAACATCCGGCCGTTCTGGAAGCCGGCGTGATCGGCAAGCCGGATATGCTCCGCGGCGAAAAAATCAAAGCCTTTGTTGTCCTGCGCCCCGGCCACACCTGGTCGGAGCAATTGCAGCGCGATGTCCAGAACTTCATTGCCAACACCCTGGCGTCGCATTTAGTGCCCGAAGAGATCGAAGTAGTCGAAAGCCTGCCCCGCACAAAAAGCGGCAAGATCATGCGCCGCGTGCTGAAAGCGCGCGAAATGGGCATCCCCATTGGAAGCCTGCCGACTATAGACGAATAATATAAGGAACAATGATCGCCTGCCGGCCAAAATGCCTGCCAGATAAATTCCCATAATCAGCCAGCAGTCGAGAAGAGGGTTTGAAGCCCTCTTTTTTCTCGTCTAATATTTCTCAAGACAGTGTTTCGTATTATGATACCACTTAACCTTTTATTCTGCCACTTAGAATTTAAAAACAGCATTTAGCCGACAAGTCCTTTATTTCTTAATTGTTAATATATTAAAATAAATCCAGAACAACGTCTTGGATATTTCTGCAGGAGGTGGTGAACCAGCAAGCAAATCAACAAAGCTTTCAGTTATCGAGGGCGGTAGAAGAGTTTTTATGGGAGGAGAGGATCAGATTGGCCCAAACAGAGGAAAAAATTTACGAAGAATTTGAAACCAACCTTATTCCCCCCGGCTGGCGAGACCGGGTTTGGGAAAAGGAAGACTTTCAAAAGTTTTACGAGAGCACGGTTAAAGATAAGCAGGCCGTAGAAAAATGGTGGGGAAAATGGGCAAATGAACTTTTCTGGTTTAAAAAATGGGAGCAAGTTTTGGACGACAGCAACCCCCCGTTTTACCGGTGGTTTGTCGGCGGCGAAACAAACCTGGCGTATCTGGATACAGACTGGCAGCTTGCGCTGGGCAGGAAAAACAAGGTGGCTTTGATCTGGGAAGGGGAACCCTGGGACGAAACCCTGAACCAGCCGAAAGAAGTAAAAAAATTCACCTACTATGACCTTTACCGGGAATCAAACGTGTTCGCCTCCGCCTTAAAGGAAAAATTAAACGTTCAAAAGGGGGAAATCTTGACTTTTTACCTGCCCATGATCCCGGAACTCCCCCTTTACATGCTGGCCGTCCAGAGGCTGGGCGTCAAACACAGCATTGTGTACAGCGGTTTTAGCGCCGAAGCCATCGCCCAAAGGGCGCAGGATGCCGGTTCCCGGATCATCATCACCGCCGACGGTGTTTACCGCCGCGGAAAAATCTTAAACCTGAAGGCTATTGTTGATGAAGCAGTTAAAATCTGTGCGCAAAGCGGGCACGAGATTGAAAGGGTAATCGTCGTCAAAAGAACAGGCCACGAAATAAACTGGAACGAAAACAAAGACCTCTGGCATCACGACTTAATCAAAGGCATTTCGAAAAATGTGCGGGTGGAGGCGGAAAAACTAGGTTCGGAGGACTTTTCTTACATCCTGTACACTTCGGGAACGACGGCGGCGCCGAAGGGGGCCCAACATTCGGTAGGGGGCTACGCGGTCGGCCTGTACGCTACAACGAAATGCATCTTCGATCTCCGCGACGACGACATTTACTGGTGCACCGCCGACATCGGCTGGGTTACCGGACATTCTTACATCGTCTACGGACCGCTGATGGTGGGCGCAACGTCCGTAATGTACGAGGGAGCCCCCGATTTCCCGGGACCCGACCGCTGGTGGAGCATGATCGAAAGACACGGGGTAACCGTTTTCTACACAGCACCGACCGCCATCCGGATGCTGATGAAGTTCCCCGAAGAGAACGTTAAAAAATACGATCTTTCCACCATCAGAATCGCCCATTCGGTAGGCGAACCGATCAACCCCGAAGCGTTCCGTTGGTATTATAAACACATCGGCCGGGAAGACATCGTTGCTTCCAGCACCTGGTGGATGACCGAAACCGGCCATATGCTGACCGGGCACTTCCCCGGCCTGGGAAAAATCTTCCCGCTTAAACCCGGCACCAACGGCTACCCCTTTCCGGGCGTTACGCTGGAAGTGCTCGACGACGACGGAAATCCTTGCCCACCGGGGGTTCGGGGCTACTGGGCGATCACTTCCCCGTATCCGGGAATGTTGATGACTTTGTACAAAAACCCGCAGCGGTATATTGATACCTACTGGTCGCGGTTTAAGGACAAAATGTATTTCTATACCGGGGATTTCGCCGTCAAGGATCCGGACGGCTACATCTGGGTGCTGGGCCGGGCCGA
>JBFMEJ010000169.1:0-4500 GCA_040753275.1 Bacillota bacterium | reverse complement strand
TGCGCTTAATCTGTTCATGGAGGGAGACTAATTGGTCACCGTTAATCCGCGCTTTGCCGAGAAACTGAAAAAGTTCGGAGCCAAAACCTCCACCGAATGTTTTAACTGCGGGACCTGTACGGCCGTCTGCCCGCTGGTGGAGAAGCAAACCCTTTTTCCGCGCAAAATGATCCGCTATATTCAACTGGGACTGGAGGAGAAGGTAAAACATTCGGTCGAGCCGTGGCTTTGCTATTACTGCGGGGAGTGCCAGCAATACTGCCCCCGGCAGGCCAACCCGGGCGAACTGATGATGTCTTTGCGCCGCTACCTGACCTCGGTCTACGATTGGACCGGTTTGTCCCGGAAGCTGTATACCTCCAAGGCCTGGGAAATAATCTCGATCATTGTTCTCTTTTTCGCCACCCTGGGGGTAGTCGCCCTTTTGCACGGCCCCATCGTCACCACCCACACGGAGCTGGAAACCTTCGCCCCCCGGCACATCGTCGACCCGGCCGGCTGGCTTTTTGGCGGAGTCCTCTCCATAATTTTGCTCATTAACATCTACCGCATGTACCGGCTGGTGATGACCAGCGGGGAGCAGGTGAAAATTCCTTTGTCGCTTTACGTTAAAGAGATTTTCACCCTGGCGCTGCACTTCTTTACCCAGCGGCGGTTCGGGGATTGTAAAAACAGAACCAGGTGGGTTAAGCACTTACTTTTGATGACCGGTTACGCGGTGGCCTTTATCCTGGTGAACGCCCTGTCCAAGTGGTTTTTAACCAACGAGTACCTCTCCGTCTTCCATCCCGCCAGGCTGCTGGGGTACTACGCCACCATTGCCATGTTGTACGTGACCACGGACGCCATCATCGGCCGACTGCGGAAAGCGGATCCGGTTCACCAGTATTCCCATCCTTCGGACTGGATGTTTTTGATTTTACTTTGGCTGACGGTCTTTACGGGACTGCTCGTCCACGTGTTTAAGTACCTGGATCTGCCTCTGCCGACCTATTATACGTTTGCCATCCACCTTGCTTTTACGGTGCCCCTGCTGGGCCTGGAAGTGCCCTTTACGAAATGGTCGCACCTGGCCTACCGGCCCTTTGCCCTCTATTTTATGCGGCTAAAGGAGAGCGCCCTGCAGGCTCAGGCCCGGCACCCCCAACCCGGGGTGGCCGCCCCGGAAATAGGCGGTTAACGGCCGGCCGCGACTTTACAATTGTGGGGAGATCCCGCTTCCTGTCCGGGACGGGGTTTCCCCTTTTCCTTAGTTTTACTTTCTTAACTTTTTTCAAGGGTTGTCAAAAGGGTCGGCGTGGTTTAAAATTATGCTAAGTTGCAAGTCCTCATTTTGAATTGAAGGAGGATTCTGATTTTATGATTATTGGTTTGATCATTATTCTGGTTCTGGTTTTGGCTCTCCCCTTTCTGATCAAGCAGGTCGAGCACAACCTGGAACCTTTTCTTTTTGTGATGGGCCTGGCGGCGACCATTGTCTCCGGCGTGCTGGGCAAGGAATTGATCATCGAAATCCTGGAAAATCATTTCATGTATATGATTACCGCGGCCGTTCTGATTGCCGGGCTCCTCTTTAAATTCCTGAAGGAAAAAGTTCAAGACGCCGTCGGGGCGATCTTAAAATACATCCCTCTCAAAGTCTTTCTTTTTTTAGTCACGGTCGTCCTGGGTTTACTGTCCAGCGTCATTACGGCCATTATCGCCTCCCTGGTACTGGTGGAGATTATCAGCGTACTGCCGCTCTCCCGCAAAGACAAAGTCAATCTGGACATCATCGCCTGTTTTTCCATCGGCCTGGGAGCGGCGCTGACGCCCATCGGAGAACCCCTTTCCACCATTACCGTTTCGAAATTAAACGCCGGTTTTTGGTATCTTTTAGAGGAGGTTGGGATCTTTATCATCCCCGGCGTTCTGGTCACGGGGCTGTTTGGGGCCTACTACGCCGGGCGCGGCCGGGCGGTTGAAGGCGGGGTTGCGGCCTGTTCCGCGGAGCCGGAACGGACGGAAAGTTTGGCGCCTGCGGCAGAGGGGTATAATCCGGCGGGGCAGACCGCCGCGCTGGCCGGGGAGGCAGCGGCGGCAGCGGAGGAAACGGCGACCACCCAGGAAGTGGAAGAAGTAATTGAAGAAGAATCTTATCGCGGAGTGTTTGTCCGGGCGGCCAAAATTCTTGTTTTCGTCATGGCTTTAGAACTCCTGGGCGCCGGTTTTAAACCGGTCATCGACACTTACGTAATTTATTTCGACAGCCGTCTGCTTTACTGGGTAAACATGATTTCCGCCGTGTTGGACAACGCTACCCTGGCGGCGGCGGAAATCAGCGCAAAAATGACTTCCCAGCAAATTCAGGCAATCCTGATGGGACTGTTAATCAGCGGCGGAATGCTTATTCCCGGCAACATTCCAAACATCGTGTCCGCCGGCAAACTGAAAATCGGCAGTCGCGAATGGGCCCGGCTGGGAGTTCCTTTCGGGCTTGTCCTGATGATCATCTATTTTGTTGTTCTCTTTGTGATTTTATAACGGTTATGGGGTGACCGTTCCCGGTAGGGGGTTATACATTATTTAGCTGAATCAAAAGGGATTTCCCTAAAAACGTTTTTTCTTCGCCTGCTCCCCTGGAAAAGCGGGTTATTTTTTGTTAAAATTAAAGATAAAAAGACAATCTGGGTGGTGAAAAAAGTTTGGTTATTAACTTTCGGCGCACGCTGCTCTTTGTGGCTTTAGCCGCTTTTGTCGCGGGAGTGATGTTTGCCGGCGGCTGCCTGCTGGTCAACGACCTCAGCGGTTCACGGGCGGATCAGGCGCTGTTCCCCGGAAGGGGCCCGGCGGCCAGCGCGGCCGACGGCCTGCCGGGGGTGGGGCCCGATACGGTGGCCGATATAGTCAATCAGGCCGGCCCCGCCGTGGTCAAAATCGATACCGTTTCGATGCGGGGCGGCCGGGTGGACCCTTTCTTTAACGACCCCTTCTTCCGGCAATTTTTCGGCAGTCCCTTCGGCTTCCAGGTTCCTCCCCGGGAAGAGCGCGGTTTGGGTTCAGGTTTCATTATTTCCGCGGACGGATATATTTTAACCAACGAACACGTCATTAATGGAGCGTCAAAGATTACGGTTACCGTCCAGGGCTTTGCCGACCCGCTTCCCGCTCAGGTGATCGGCGCGGACTACGACCTGGACCTGGCGGTGCTCAAGGTGGATGCCGGGAAGGCCCTGCCGGCGCTTAAACTGGGCGACTCCAATCAGATTAAGGTCGGCAACTGGGTAATCGCCATCGGCAACCCCTTCGGTTTGGACCACACCGTGACCGTCGGCGTGATCAGCGCAAAGGGCCGGCCGGTACAGGTGGAGAACCGCAGCTACAAAAACCTGCTGCAGACGGACGCTTCGATCAATCCCGGCAACAGCGGCGGGCCGCTGTTGAACCTGGCCGGCGAGGTCGTGGGGATTAACACGGCGGTGGCCCAGGCACAGGGGATCGGCTTTGCCATCCCGGCCAATACGGTTAAAGAGGTGCTGGACGAGTTAATTAATAAAGGCAAGGTGGTCCGCCCCTGGCTGGGTGTGCAATTGCATCCCTTGAACGGGGAGCTGGCCGAATACCTGGGCTTAAAGAGCACCGAAGGAGCGCTGGTGGTGGGCGTGGTGCCGGGAAGCCCCGCTGAACGGGCCGGTTTGGAGCAGGGGGACGTGATCGTGCAGTGGGACGGCAAGAAGGTTGCCACGGTGGACGACTTGATTGAGCAGATCCGGCAGACCAGAATCGGTCAGAAGGTCACCGCCGTTCTCTACCGCGCTGGCAAACTCCATTCGGTGTCCATCGTGGTGACGGAGAAACCGGGACAGTTAAGATAAGGGGTAGGCACAAAGTTTCCAAGGCACAAAGGCACAAAGAAAAAATATTCCCGCTCGTCTATCCATATCACTCTGTGCCTTTTTCCCTCTGTGCCTTTGTGCCTTTCTCCCTTTGTGCCTTGATTCACGCGTTTTCCATCAAGTGCTTCAGTTCGTACTTCAGCAGCTTGCCGGAAGAAGTCTTGGGGATTTCTTCCACGAAGTGGATGTAGCGCGGGATCTTATATTTCGCCAGCTTATCCCGGCAATATTCCCGCAGTTCCTCGGCGTCCATTTTTTCCCCTTCCCGGAGCAGAACGATGGCCATCACTTCTTCTCCCCACACCGGGTCGGGCACCCCGACCACCGCCACGTCAAAAACCTTGGGATGGGCGTAAAGCACATCTTCCACTTCCCGCGGATGGACGTTTAAGCCGCCCCGGATAATCAGGTCCTTTTTGCGGTCGATGATAAAAACGTAGCCGTCTGTGTCCATGTAGGCCAGGTCGTCGGTGTGAAACCACCCGTTGCGCATCACCCAGCTGGTTTCTTCGGGGCGGTTGTAGTACCCTTTCATTACGTTCGGACCCCGGACCACAATTTCCCCTACCTGGCCGACGGGCACTTCCCGGTCTTCGTAATCGACAATCTTGACCTCCACGCCGGG
>JBFMEJ010000168.1:0-4507 GCA_040753275.1 Bacillota bacterium | reverse complement strand
TTCCTCCTCCCGCCCTGATTGTTTCCGGCGGGGCAGTCAAGAAATGCCAGTCAATGGATTTAAAACCGTGCAGTAAAATATACACCAGCAATAAAATTAAAATGAGCAAGACGGTTCCGGCGCCGAGCCAGAACATCACAGTGGCTAACCGGTCGGCCAGGCGGGCGTTCACTGGACGGCCCCCCTTCGACTGACCAGGCGAATAACCAGGATGAAGAAAAAGGACATGATCAGCAAAATGAGAGCCATTGACCAGAGGGCGTTATTCCAAAGGGAGCCCATAATCGTATAACCCATGTCCATGGTAATGGCGCTGGTTAGCGTGATCACCGGGTCCAGGATGGAAGAAGGCACCTGGCGGACGTTGCCGATCACCATCTGCACCGCAAGGGCTTCGCCAAAAGCCCGGGCCAGGCCCAAAACGACGCCGGTAATAATCCCCGACCGGGCGGCGGGCACTAATACCATCCGGATGGTTTGCCAGCGGGTGGAGCCCAGGGCTACGGCAGCGTGCTTCCATTGTTCGGGGAGGGCGCGCAGGCTGTCGGTGGATACGCTGATCATGGTCGGCAAAATCATCACGGAAAGGACGAGAAAACCGGCCAGGATGCTAAAACCCTGGCCCCCGAAGTGATTGCGAACAAAGGGAACGAGCACACTTAAACCAATGTACCCGTAGACGACCGAAGGGATGCCGGCCAGCAGCTCAATCGCCGGCTGAATCAGCCTTTGGCCCCAGGCGGGGGCAATTTCTGCCATAAAAACGGCCACGATAATGCTCAAGGGGGCGCTTAAACACACGGCCAAAAGAGAAACAATCACCGAACCCAAAATAAAAGGAAATGACCCAACTACCGGTCCTCCCTGTTCGGGGGGGCGGTCGGGCCACCACTGCGTGCCGAATAAAAACTCTTTGCTGCTTACCCCGTTAATAAAAAAGGTCGCCAAACCTTTTGAGCCGAGAAAATAAATAATCGCCCCGGTCAAAACAATGACCAGCCCGGCGCACAGAAAAGCGAGCGCTTTCCCCGCCATTTCACTGTATTTGTGCATGCCGCCGACCCACTCCTCCCTCGAAAATAGGAATCAGGGGGTAAATACTTTTACATAATTTATTTCATTACTTTATGGAGAGAACGTACGTTTTAATGAGCACTCCTGTAAAAATAGCAGGCACTAGGCAACAGGCACTAAGGCACAAAGAAACATCCAGGCACATAGCTTACCAGGCAGAAAGTAAAGTGCCTTACCTTTTAAAAAAGCAAGGCTGCCCGGCGGCTTTTTGCGTCACCAGGCACCCTAAGCCTGCGTTTGGCTCTACCTTACTTTGGGCTACCTTACTTTTGGGTTACCTTGCCCTTAGCATCTCTTTGTACCTTCATCTTCGTCGCCGGAATATAACCCAGCTTCGGTACCAGAGTATTCTGTACTTCGGCAGACAGCATATAATCCAAAAAGGCTTTTTTCAGGCCAGTGGGCTCGCCCAGGGTATACATGTGCTCATAAGCCCAGACGGGGTATTTCCCGTTGCAAATGTTTTCTTCGGACGGCTCCACGCCGTCGATCTTAATTGCCTTGACGGTGTTGTCCACGTATGACAAAGCCAGGTAGGAAATAGCGCCCGGGGTTTCCGCCACTGTTTTCTTCACCTGGCCGGAAGAATCGATTTCCATTGCCCCGGCGGTTTCTTCGGCCCCGTCGAGGGCAAAGGATTTAAAAGTGGCCCTGGTGCCGGATCCCTTTGCCCGGTTGATCAGGACGATTTTTTGATCGGGCCCGCCAACTTCTTTCCAGTTGGTTACTTTCCCGGTGAAAATATCGATCAGCTGCTTTTTCGTCAAGTTGTCCACCGTTACCTTTGGATTCACGACCGCCGCCATACCCACCACGCAAACTTTTGTGTCGACCAGTTTAGAGGCATCGATCCCGTCTTTTTCCTCGGCGAAGATATCCGAATTACCGATGTCTGCCGCTCCGGAGGCTACCTGGGAAAGGCCCGTGCCGCTTCCCCCGCCCTGAACGCCAATTTGAACCTGCGGATGCTTGCTCATAAACTGTTTGGCGGCCTCTTCCACCAGCGGAAGGAGAGCCGTTGAACCGACGGCCGTAATCTTCCCGGAAAGTTCGGTTTTTTCCTGCCCGGCCGGCTTCTGCGCTCCTTCTTGAGGAGGCTTGGATTGTCCCTGGCCACCGCAGCCCGCCACCATGGTTGCAAGAAGAGCTAAAATACAACCCGCCACCAGCAACCATTTGACCTTTTTTACCAAGTGTTCATCCTCCCTTTAATTTTTTAATTTTACTTTAAGCAGACGAAAATTAGGTTACGTTGTTACTGCAATTTTAAAAGCAGTGCGTTAAAAAAAGGTTATTCGGATGTTATGATCCTGTTAACTAGAAGTTAACTTTTAGTTAAACCCCCTGGCAAAAAGGTTTCCCAACAAAAAAGGCTTCTTGTACAGAAGCCTGTAATTTAACGCAGCCGGAAACCAGCAGCTAAGTTGTCGTAATCTGAACAGTTGCTTGTATTTTATAATATTGTATACATTATCCTGGAAAACTGCCTCCCCCTTAGACTGGCCGGCAATAATAGCGACAGGCCGCGAAAAGGGTGTCTTCCGGCCTTTTAGTTATTGCCCGCCCTTTCGTTTTTTCAGAAATTCCAGCCCCACTTCCGGGAAGAGGGCCACGGTAATCACGTCTTCTTCCTTCTCCAGGTAAGGCTCCGCCAGTTTCCGGGCTTCTTCCAGGCCCGGCGGCAGCATGTCGGCCGGCCGGCAGGTGATGGGCTCCTCGTCGCCGATAATCATTTTCTTCGCTTCCTCGTTGATGGGCGCCGGCGGCCGGCCGTAATAACCGCGGACGTAGTTGATCGTTTCGTTACTGTTAATTACCCAGCGGCCGAATAAAACGTTGAAAACGGCCTGAATGCCGACAATCTGGCTGGTGGGGGTAACCAGCGGCGGATAGCCGAGGTCCGCCCGCGTCCGGGGCAGTTCCTCCAGCACTTCCGGCAGCCGGTCCAGGGCGCCCTGCTCCCGGAGCTGGGACATGAAATTCGACATCATCCCGCCGGGGATCTGGTAAATCAGCACGTTGACGTCGACGCTCTTGGGGGAAAGGTCGAATTCGGCATAATGTTCTTTGCGCACCGCCGCAAAATATTCGGCTATTTCCGAGAGCAGCTTGAGATCGAAGCCGGGGTCGGCAGGCGTATCCTTCAAAGCGCCCACCATGGCCTCCACCGCCGGCTGGGAAGTCTGCAGGGCCATGGAAGAAATAGCGCAGTCGATAATGTCTACACCGGCGTCAATGGCCCGCAAATAGCACATTGAACCCATCCCGCTGGTGTAGTGGCAATGCAGCTGGACGGGAACTTTCAGGTTCTCCTTCCATGCTTTGATAATTTCGTACGCCGGCTGAGGCGCCAGGATGCCGGCCATATCTTTTAAACAGACGGAGTCCGCCCCCATCTCTTCCAGGGTCTTGGCCAGGTTTACATAATATTCCACGTTATGCACCGGGCTGATGGTGTAACAGGCTACGGCCTGGACGTGGGCACCTTCCTTTTTTGCCACCTCCATCGCCTTCTGCATGTTCCGCACATCATTTAAAGCGTCAAAAATCCGGAAAATGTCCAGCCCGTTGGCAACCGTCTTCTTAATAAATTCGGTGAGCACGTCATCCGGGTAGTTCTTATAGCCGACGATGTTCTGCCCCCTTAAAAGCATCTGCAGGGGGGTTTTGCAGTGCTTTTTGATGGTGCGCAGCCTTTCCCACGGATCTTCGTCTAAAAAGCGGATGCAGGAGTCGAAGGTGGCCCCGCCCCAAACCTCCAAAGAATAATAACCAACCTGATCGATCTTTTCCAGGATGGGCAGCATGTGTTCGATTTTCATCCTGGTCGCCAGCAACGACTGGTGACCGTCCCGAAGCGTGGTGTCCGTAATTTTGACGGGCTTTTTAATCTCGGCCGTCATCTGTTCTCCTCCTTTAACCTATTTTCTCTCTTTGTTCCTCAGTTCCTTCGTTCTCCAACTCCCCAGTTCCTTTGTGCCTCCGTGCCTTTATACTTTGTGCCTTTACCCCTCTGTGCCTTTGTCCCTCTGTGCCTCTATGCCTCCAGTTAAACTCAATCCAGGACGGCCATTACTTTTCGCACGGACTGGACGGATTTGTCCAGCGCGGCCTTCTCTTCCGGCGTCAATTCGATTTCGATAATTTTTTCCACCCCGTTGCCGCCGATAATCGCGGGTACGCCCAGGTAGATATCCTTTTCCCCGTATTCTCCCTGCAGATAAGCAGCGACGGGTAAAATGCGCTTTTTGTCTTTTAAGATCGCCTCGATCATTTGGACCACCGAAGCGCCTGGAGCATAGTAAGCGCTCCCGGTTTTTAAATAGTTGACGATTTCGGCGCCGCCCTTGCGCGTCCGCTCCACCAGGGCGTCGATGCGCTCCCGGGGAAGCAGCTTCTCAATGGGGATTCCTCCCGCATAGGTGTAACGCAC
>JBFMEJ010000167.1:0-4587 GCA_040753275.1 Bacillota bacterium | reverse complement strand
CTGCCTGCCCAGGCCGCCGGCCAAACTTTTAAATTCGGGTATTTCCATTAAGGGGTAAAACAATCCTTTCATGTTTCGCACCTGTGAATACTTGTGAATATTTTAACATATGGGAAAAGAAGGAGAATACTCAGCCAAACCCTCACGGGTTGTTACTTTCATTATATCCCTGATTTTTTCAGGCGTCAAGCAATGTCCACGCTGCCTCCGGGAGATCTTACCAATCATTACCAACCGGATCTCTACGCTTAAAACTAAAAAAGCCGCGCCCCGGCGATGGTCAGATGATCAATTTTTAAGGATCAACCGGGCACCAGGCAAGTCTTGCCTTGTTTTTTAAATCATTATAAGATTGTTTTACGAGGCGGCCGGGCGAAAAAGTTAGCGGCCGGGCTTCTAAACCGCGCAAAATCACCCGGTGGCAAACATATCTGCAAGAGGAGGAACAGCAGGTGAAACCGGAAGAAAGATTGATCTGTGCGCTGGACTTTGCCGACGTTGAAAAGGCCAAAGAAATGGTCGAAACGCTGGCGGGAGTGGTCGGCTTTTTTAAAGTGGGCCTCGTCTTATATTCAACCGGCGGGCCGGAGTTTGTCCGGTGGCTTTTGGACAAAGGTAAAAAGGTTTTCCTGGACTTAAAATTTTTCGACATCCCCGAAACGGTGGAAAAAGCCGTGGCGCAGGCGGCCCGGCTGGGCGTATCTTTTCTAACCGTCCACGGCAACGCCCAAATCATCAAAAACGCTGTCCGGGGGCGGGGCGACTCCGGCCTGCAACTGCTGGCCGTAACCGTCTTGACCAGCCTGGATGCCGCCGACCTCCAGGACCTGGGCTTCCCCTGCCCGGTTGAGGAACTCGTCCTGTACCGGGCAAGAAAAGCAGTCGAATACGGCTGCGACGGGGTGGTCGCCTCCGCCCGCGAGGCCGGCCTGCTGAGAAAGGAACTGGGCAGCCGCCTGCTGATCGTCACGCCGGGCATCCGGCCGGCCGCTCAATTCGGAAAAGGGAAACTGGATCTGCAAAAAAGAACGCTGACCCCCAAAGAAGCAATTGCCGCCGGAGCGGATTACCTGGTGGTCGGCCGCCCGATTATCCAGGCTCCGGACCCCCGCCGGGCAGCCGAAGAAATTTTAAACGAGATCAGGTAAGACCAGTTCTTTCCACATAATCAGCGCGTCCTCTTTAGTGTCTTCATAATACCCTTTGCGCCGGCCCTCCCGGTGAAAACCCAGGCTTTGGTAAAGCGCTATGGCGGGCCGGTTGGACGCGCGCACTTCCAGAGTCATCCGGACCGCCCCCAGGAAGGCCGCCCGGAAGATCATTTCCCTCATCAGCGCCCGCCCGATGCCCAGTCCCCGGTAATCCGGATGCACGGCCAGATTGGTCACGTGCGCTTCGTCCAGAATCAGCCACATCCCCGCGTACCCGACTACCTTTTTTCCCTTCAGGGCTACCAGATAAAAAGCCAGGTCGTTTTGCAATTCGTTGAAAAAAGAGATTTTGGGCCAGGGAGTAGAGAAGGAAAGCTTTTCAATTAAATATACCGCTTCGATATGCTCCGCCTGCATGGCCGCCAGGCAGATTTCTAACCCTTCCCGGCCGTTCTTTGTTTTTCCAGCCATTTAATTTCCGCCTCAGCCTTGCGCAGGTAGAAAGGAACCAGAAAGAGAGGGTCGCTGACCTCGTTGGCCAGGAGCTTCCGCCAGCCCAGACCGGCCACCGCCGCTCCCCGGGGAAGGGACAGTTCAACAGGAGCAAAGACGGCCCGCGCACCCAGGCGGCCGCGAAACAATTCCCGAAAGGCAAGGGCGCCGTCTCCCGTTAAGATCACCTGACCGCCCGGCTCTGTGAACAGTTCTGTTAAATGGGCGGCCACCGCCTCCGGAGGCTTTGCCGCGGGTTCGCTTACGCACTTCAAGCTTCCCTCCGGGGAAGCGTAAACGGCAGCATAAACTTCGTTTTTGCGGGCGTTAATCACCGGGCAAACAAAACTGCGCGGGTCCGTCGCCAGGGGATAGGCCAGCGCTTCCAGTGTCCCCACTCCCGCAATGGGCAGGGCCAAAACCTGGGCCAGCGTTTTGGCCGTGGCCAGGCCGATGCGCAGGCCGGTAAAGGAGCCGGGGCCTACGGAAACGGCAATTCCCGACAACCGGGCGGGGGCAATCTGGGCATCGGCCAGGACGTCTTTTATCATCGGCAGCAGGTTTGTCGAATGGGCATACCGGATATTTAAAAAGCGCTCGGCCAGGAGAACCACTTCTTTGACCACCGCCACTCCCAGCACGGCGGTGGCCGCCTCAATCCCCAGCACGAACAAGTCTGCTCAACTCCCTTAAAGACAATTCTTCAACCAGGCGGCGATACCTCTCCCCCCGGGGCAGCAGAGTGATTTTCCGCGCGTTTTCTTCTCCCGGTACAATTTCCATCCTGATCTCCAGCCTTTCCGGCGGAAGAATTTCCGCCACTCGCTCGGCCCATTCTACCAGGGTAACCCCGGAACCGTAAAAATATTCCTCGCCGCCCAGGTCGGCCATTTCCGCCGGTCCGCTTAAACGATATACGTCCAGATGGTAAAAAGGCAGGCGTCCCGCGTATTCATTAATCAGGGTAAAGGTCGGGCTTTTGATGGGCCCGGCAACGCCCAGCCCGCGCGCGAGGCCCCGGGCCAGCACCGTTTTGCCCGCCCCCAGCTCCCCGCTCACGGCGAACACATCGCCGGGCTCCACCAGGGCGGCCAACCGCTCACCCAAGAAAAAGGTTTCGTCCGCCGAATCCGTTTTCAGGATCAGTTTATCGGTTTTTTCCCATTTTTTTTCCAGGAAGGTCATATACTTACCCCTTCCCTTTGAATTCCTTTGTTAACTCCTTATCCATTCGAAAATGATCGTACCCCCGCGGTTCCAAAAGGATCACCTGATTGCCGGGAAGTTCCCTGAGAATTCCCTCTTCCCTGGGTAATACCTCTCCGATTAGAAAACATTGCTCGCGGTTAATTTCCATTTCTTTGATAATCTCTGCGGCATCCCCGGGAGGCACGGTAAAAACCAGTTCGTAGTCTTCTCCGCCGTACAGGGCCCACTCCAGCGGGTCGCGTCCCGCCGCCCGGGCCGCTTCCCTTACCCGGGGATCGACAGGCACGGCCTCCTCCCGGATCCGGCACCCGACGCCGCTGGCCCGGCAGATCTCGTGCAGTTCGCCGGCCAGACCGTCGCTGATATCGTCCGCCGCTGTCACTTTCCCGGTTTTGGCCAGGATCCGGCCGGCATCGACGCGGGCCCGCGGCTCTAAATGAGCGGAGCGCAAAAAACCGGCCGTTTCCGGGCTGACGGGCGTTTCCGGATGCCGGCACAGGTGCAGCCCGGCGGCGGAATTGCCCAGCGGGCCGGTAACAAAAATGAGGTCGCCCGGCCGGGCGCCGCTCCGGTAAATCGCCCGGCCGGCCTCCACCAGGCCGAGCAACGCCACGTTAATAACGAGCCGCTCCGGTGATTTCACCGTATCGCCGCCCACAATATTCACCCCGTACTCGTCGGCGGCCCGCCGGAGCCCGGCGTAAATCCCCTCCAGGACCCCCACCGGCGTTGCCGTAGGCACGCCCAGGGAAATAAGCGCGTGCGCCGGCCACCCCCCCATGGCGGCGACATCGCTGATATTGACGGCGAGGGCCTTGTAACCTACCTGCTCCGGGGCGGCGCAGGCAAAAGAAAAGTGAACGTCTTCCACCAGCATATCCGCGGTAAACAAAAGCCAGTTGTCCCCGCTTACCTGCAGCACGGCGGCGTCGTCCCCGATCCCTTTCACCACATCCGGCCGGGTCGCGGGCAGTCCCCGGCTCAACAGTTCAATTAAACCAAATTCGCCCAGCGTAGACAGGTCCAAGACTGCTCCGGCACTCCTTCGGAAAAGCTTTCGGTTTAAAACTCCCGCGGCTTGCAGATAATTTCTTTTACTTTCGTTTCAAAGAATTTGTTGGAGTGGGCCGGCACGATAATCACCGCTGTATCCGCACCCCGGCCGCTGCCGCCGATAGCGACGATCTCCTCGCCGTAAGGAATCAACCCTGCATCCAGAGCCATGCAGGAAATTTCCACGCAGACTTTCAAACCCTGCCCCAAAATGCGCAAAGCATTGGCGATGATTTCCGCCGGGTAGATTCCGCCGAACTGGAACCGGCAGGCGCGGTCAACGCCGGCCAGCAAATGCGTGGTGCAAAGCACCGGGACGCCGGCATTTTCCAGCTTACTCTTCATTTCCGGGTTCAACAGGGTTTTCCCTGACTCCTGAAACCCGGCGTGATAAGTAACACAAACAACATTTAGCTCAAAAGCCCTGTTTTTTTCGAGAACCAGCTCCGCCGTCCGGCCGGTGCTGGAAGCCACTACAACGTACTTGATTCCCTGCCCGGCCGCCCTCTGCAGAGCCAGCTCAACAGTTGCTTCCGTATTCCGCGGGCCTTTGCTCTCCCAGTGCACGGCTGCGAACCCCCATTTGCATTTTTTATCTTAGTTTACCATATTTTATTCTTCGGCAGTCCAGCAACTTCCTTCCGGACTCAAAAAAAGCGCCTGAAAATAAAATATCCGGCTT
>JBFMEJ010000166.1:0-4590 GCA_040753275.1 Bacillota bacterium | reverse complement strand
ATCGTCCGGTGCTTGTAGATTCACCGCCTTCTTTTGCGGTGCTGGAAGTGGCTGACTTGACTGCAACAGTGGAAGGCATTGTCAGTAACAGCCCCATGCAGTGGATTATGGATGAGGGGGCAGATTTGCAAGAACGTCTTGCAGGATTGACAGGATCTTCAGAGAAAGGAAAAATAAAAGCCGATCAGGCAAGACTTGATGCGGAAAAAAACAGGGATGACACGCGGTCTAGGGTCTACAACACATACTACACCCTAAAACAGTTGGAAGATTCTTATTCTACAGTTCAACGGCAAATGCGCCTGGCCGAGGATTCCTTAAAGCTTTCACAGCTGAGTTACGAACTGGGCCTGGTTACCCGCGCCGACGTTTTGTCGGCCCAGGCAGCCCTTGCTCAGGCCAGAGCAGCACTCTTTGAGCTTACTTGCCGCCATGCACTCCTCAAAATCGCTTTTTACAAGCCCTGGGTTGCCGGGGCAGTAATGAGCTCAGGAACCGGCAGTGCAGGTGGAAGCACTCAAAGCAGCGGAAATAACGGCGCAGGTTTATAATGCAAGCTTAAAAAGTAAGAATTGCTTGCCCGCTGCCGCGGACGGCGGATTGTCGTAACTGGCTATCCCCTCCACCGGAGCCGCTTTTTACATGCGCGACCAGTCTGTAAAGCTGTTTCTTTAAAGCCGACAGGCAGTTAAAACGGAGCCATCCCAATTTTAATTTTTGCGAAGCCACCTATGGCATTTCCAGGCGGTTTTTAATTTACCCGGCATGGAACCTAACATTGCTACCTGTCTATTTCCGAGATTCAGGAAAAAGTGCGCCGGAGGACCGGCCTGGAAACGCTGGACGCCGTGCTCACCGAAATTTTTGCTGTCGATTCGTTCGCCGAAGCAGAGCGCGAAATTGACGAGGCTTTGGACAAAACTCCTTAATCCTGATCAAGGGCGACAATGTTGTCCAGCTCACGATTGGTAGCAACGTCATGCTGATTAACGGTATCGCCGTTAGCATGGACGTGGCCGCCGAGTTTGTCGATCCTGGCCGCACCATGCTGCCGTTCCGCTGGGCAGCCCAGGCCCTGGGCGCCAGGGTAACCTGGGACGAAGCCACCCAGACCGTCACCATGGAGCTCTATGCCTTAAAGCAGTTCGAAAACGCACAAAATTCCGGGTCCCTTAAAGGGGTCCGGAATTTTTTAGGTTACACTCTGGAAGGGGATACCCGCCGATACAAAAGGGGATGTCAACGCTGGTGGAAAGTGCCCGGTAATGCCGAAAAGGTACGTTGCGACCCTCTGCGCGAAGGAAGCCAGGCGGGGTTCCGGCCGGAACGGTTCGCTATCCTTGCCGGCGGCCTCCTTACTTTTCCCCACCTGCGGCGCCCGGCGAACACGCTTGTACAGGGCATTTGTGACTTCGATGGGCAAAAGGGGCGTGGCGGCGATGATCGTTTCCCGGTCTGCCCACCGTTCAAGAAGAGCAATGGCTGTTCCCGTTCCTTCTTCATTTACCAACCATTTTGTGGCCAGGCTGGCATCGACGACCACAACTGAAGCGTTCATAACCGGCTGGTTCTCTCCTCACGGGCTTCCCGGATAAAGCCGGCGGCATGGCCAGGTAAAACCCGTTCGCCAAATATTTTTCTCCTAATCTCATTCAACCTGCTTACGGCAAGACGGGTTACCGGCGGGAATCATCGCTTTGGCCGCGGCAGCCCCCATACGCCGATCAACCGGCACGCTCCTTTAAGAACGGGAAATAAAAGGATTATATTGACAGTTGAAGATTATTGTGTAATAATGAATGTGTAAATAATCTATTGAGGGGGCTGGCGCTGATGCGTCGGATGCAAGTTGTGGTTGAAGAATGGCAATACGAGTTTCTTAGAAAGATAGCGGAAAGCCAGGGGAAATCGATTTCCGCTGTGTTGCGCCAGATAATCTCCGGGCGGATGAATAAAGATTTTGCGCAAATGAGGGACCCCCTCCTGGAAGCGGCCGGAATTGCTCAGGCTCCGCCGGAGAATGATTTTTCCAGTGAAACGATTGACCGCCGTCTGTATAAGGTGTGAGCGCAATGCGACAGATTTTCGTGGACACCAGTTTCTGGTACGCGCATGCCTTTGCCGGCGATCTCCACCACAAAGAAGCGGTTGATTTTCTCCGCCGGGTTCCTGCCCCGCTACTTACGTCCAATTATATTTTCGACGAATTGGTGACTATTCTTCGTTACGATTTCGGACACCGGGTGGCGATCGAATACGGAAAACGCCTGAAGGAGAGTAAAATTTGCACGTTGGTGCGCTTGTTGCCTGCCGATGAAGAAAAAGCGTGGGAGCTTTTCTGTAAATACGGCGACCAGGATTTCAGCTTTACCGATTGTACGAGCTTTGCTTTTATGCAGCGCCTGGAAATCAAAGAAGCCGCTGCTTTTGACGTTCATTTTGAGATTGCCGGTTTTGTTCGCCTGCCATTTGTGCCTTTAAAGGAAAAGTAGTTGACCCAACGGCGGTATAAAAGTTTTCCAGCAAATGAGCGATTCCAGCCAGTTCAAGGTTGCTGAAGGATGCCTTTTTATCCCGGAAAGCCGAGTGGATTTCTTCTGCTACTTTTTCCACAGCTTCCAGGTCGCTTTGCAGTTCGGCAATCAAAGGCCGGTAATGATTACCGTTGATCCCGGTCATAAAGAATCACCCCTTCCCGGCGGACCCGGGCCGCAAAACGTTCGTCGAGTTCGGCCCAATCAATCAGGTCGAAAGGAATTGTGGCAATATCCTCCAGCCTCCTTTCCGCTTGATAAAATTTTTCAGGAGGAAGTCCTTCTACTACCAGGTCGATGTCAGAATGGGAGGTAAAATATCCGGGCCGGGTCAGGGAACCGATCAGGTATACCCGGGAAACGGCAAATTCTTCTGCCAATACCCGGGCCATTTCCCGCGCTGCCTTGCGGGCCTCGATTTCCTTTGCCCTGGTTTTTTGCCGGATCTGCCGGGCGCGCTTTTTCCAGGCGACAAAGTATTCTTCCCAGCTGCCTTTCGCTGGCGCTTTGTTGTTTAACATAGTAATCACCCGCCTTTTTCGAGTTTCTTTTCATTACCGCCGCGGGCCCCGGGCATGGCATTCCCCGCTTCTTTCTCTTCTTTGCTTTTGGCCTTTTCAATCCTTATGTTATCCCAAAGCTGCCCTGAAATCAATCTTTTTTCTTTCCTGCCGCGATGCGCCAAGGTTGACACTGCCTGTGCCGTTTGTTAGAATAGGCATGGATTTCACCATTTTTTGCATTTTTTTGGGAGGTGGTTTTTTTATGGCCAGGCAGTTGTTTACTTCGGAATCGGTGACGGAGGGGCACCCTGATAAAGTGGCCGACCAGATTTCCGACGCCATCTTGGATGAAATTCTTGCCCGCGACCCCTACGCCCGGGTGGCCTGCGAGACGCTGGTGACCACCGGGCTGGTGATGGTGGCGGGGGAGATTACTACTTCCTGCTACGTGGATATTCCCCGGGTGGTGCGGGAAACCGTCCGGGAAATCGGATACACCAGGGCGAAGTACGGTTTTGACTGCGATACCTGCTCGGTGATCACGTCCATCGACGAACAGTCGCCGGACATCGCCATGGGCGTGGACAAGTCCCTGGAAATTCGCTCCGGGGAGGCCGCCGACGCGAAAGAAGAGGCCGTGGGGGCGGGCGACCAGGGGATGATGTTCGGTTACGCCACCAACGAGACGAAGGAAATGATGCCCCTGCCCATTTTGCTGGCCCACAAGCTGGCCCGGCGGCTGGCGGCGGTGCGGAAAAACCGGGAACTGCCTTACCTGCGGCCGGACGGGAAGGTGCAGGTAACGGTGGAGTACGAAAACGGCCGCCCCGTGCGCCTGGATACCGTGATTGTTTCCGCCCAGCACAGCCCGCGGGTGGAGCTGAACGTGATCCGCGAGGACATTATCGAGAAGGTGATCAAGTTTGTCATTCCGCCCGAACTCCTTGATTCCACGACCCGCTATTTGATTAACCCCACGGGCCGCTTCGTGGTGGGCGGGCCGCAGGGGGACACCGGCGTGACGGGGCGGAAAATCATCGTGGACACATACGGGGGCATGGCCCGGCACGGCGGAGGGTGTTTTTCCGGGAAAGACCCTACCAAGGTGGACCGCTCGGCCAGCTACGCCGCCCGGTACGTGGCGAAAAACATCGTGGCCGCCGGGCTGGCGGACCGGTGCGAGCTGCAGGTGGCCTACGCCATCGGGGTGGCCCGGCCGGTTTCCGTGATGGTGGATACTTTCGGCACCGGTAAGATTCCGGACGATCAGCTGGTCAGGCTGGTCCGGGAACACTTTGACCTGCGCCCGGGGGCGATTATCAAAAATCTCGACCTGCGCCGGCCCATTTACCGCCGGACGGCCGTTTACGGCCACTTCGGGCGTCTGGACATCGACCTGCCCTGGGAGCGCACGGACAAGGCGGAAGTGCTGCGCCAGGCGGCGGGGCTGTAGAATAAATAAGTTAAGTGCCTGGCACTTAACTTAATTACTTTCACCCTCTTTTGCACCGGTGCATATCGTGCATTAAGAAAAGGTGCAAAGAGGGTGAAGG
>JBFMEJ010000165.1:0-4601 GCA_040753275.1 Bacillota bacterium | reverse complement strand
GGTTTTTCTTTTTTTGACGTATTTTTGACGAAAAGTCTGTTATAATTATAACAATGCAAACCAAAATCATCCACCGGGATGATTTAATGAGAAATTTTTCGAGATATATTTATGATCTGGAAATATTTCAGGCTTGCGGGTGATTTCTTTGATTATCGGGATCGGTGTGGATATAGTTGAAACAGGACGGGTCAAAAGACTGATCGAAAAGTTTTCCAACAGGTTGGGGGAAAAAATTTTTTCTGCACGGGAAGTGGCGTACTGCCGCCGGTTTCGCGATTCCGGCGGTTGTTACGCAGCGCGCCTGGCGGCCAAGGAAGCGGTTTTTAAGGCGCTGGGGACCGGTTTGGCCCGGGGGGTAAAGTGGCGCGAGGTAGAGGTTGTTCATTTCCCGGACGGGGCGCCGGAGGTGATCTTGTCCGGCAAGACCGCTGCCCTGGCCAAAGAAAAGGGGGTGCAAAAGGTTCATTTGAGTTTATCCCACGGAAAAAGAGAAGCAATCGCCTTTGTTCTCCTGGAAGGCGGCCCCTGAAACCGCTCCATATCGTGAAAATATCAGGACACAAAACAAAAAATTTTTAATTTTGCTGCTGGTGTTGGTTTAGCGGCATTGATGTGTAATCCCTAACCCCTATCCCCTGATTTTTTCGCTGGAGGTAAAAAATCGATGAGAGTGGTTACGGCAGCCCAAATGAGGGAGTTGGACCGCCAGGCGATCGAGGAATACGGAATACCCGGCCTGGTTTTGATGGAAAACGCGGGTTTGCAGGTAACGGAAGTTATCCGGGAAATGCTGAGGGACGTGCGCGGTAAAAAAATCAGCATTTACGCCGGGAAAGGCAACAACGGCGGAGACGGCCTGGTGGTGGCCCGGCACCTGTTCAATGCAGGGGCGCAGGTGAAGGTTTACCTGCTGGCCAGGCCGGAAGAAATAACCGGCGACGCGCTGGTTAACCTGCAGATCTGGCGGAAAATGGGCCAGGAAATTCACGTCATCGAAGAAGGCAGTCCCCCGGACCGCGAAGAAAGCGAGCTGATCGTAGACGCCATCTTCGGCACCGGCTTCCGGGGAGTTCCCCGCGAACCGGCGGCAAGCGTTATTCATACCATCAATGCAAGCGGGAAACCGGTGGTGGCGGTGGATATCCCCTCCGGTTTGGAAGCGGATACCGGTTTGGCGCGCGGGCCGTGCGTCCGGGCCACGCGGACGGTGACCTTTGGTTTGCCCAAGCTGGGCCTGGTGCAGGAGCCGGGCGCCGGCTTCGCCGGGAAGCTGCACGTGGCCGATATTTCCATCCCCGCTTTTTTATTGACGGCAGATCATTTAAAAAGGCATTTGCTCAACCCGGAACTGGTCGGCAGCTGGTTTACGCCCCGTCCCCCGGCGGCCCATAAGGGTGACTGCGGCCGGGTGCTGGTGGTGGCGGGAGCAAAGGGCATGATCGGGGCGGCCTGCCTGGCCGCGGAAGGGGCTGCCCGGGCGGGGGCGGGCCTCGTGACCCTGGCGGTCCCGGAGGGGCTGCAAAAGCTGGCGGCAGCCAAATTAACCGAGGTCATGACGGCGGGCCTGCCGGCTACCCCGCAGCAAACGTTCAGCCGCGAAGCCGGTGCGGAAGTCCTTGCCCTGGCGGAGCGCGCCGACGTCCTGGCGCTGGGTCCGGGGATCACCACCCACCCGGATACGGCGGCCTTCGTGCGCAATCTGCTGCCGTCCCTGAGCGTGCCCTGTATTTTGGATGCCGACGGCTTGAATTGTCTGGCGGGTTCCCCGGAGATATTCCGGTCGGTGTCCGTTCCCCTGGTCATTACTCCTCATCCCGGCGAGCTGGCCCGTTTAACCGGCAAAACCATTGCGCAAATCCAGGAAAACAGGGTTGCGGCGGCCGAACAGGCGGCTTCTGACTGGCGGGCGGTGGTTTTGCTGAAAGGAGCGGCAACGGTAATTGCCTCCCCGGAAGGGACGGCTTACTTAAATCCGACCGGCAATCCCGGGATGGCCAGCG
The DNA here is from genome assembly GCA_040753275.1 of Bacillota bacterium. Taxonomy (GTDB): domain Bacteria; phylum Bacillota; class Desulfotomaculia; order Desulfotomaculales; family Nap2-2B; genus JAIMBK01. The sequence continues at coordinate 2,598 of JBFMEJ010000165.1, read as the reverse complement.
GAGGCAGCGGCGACGTGCTCACGGGCGTGATTGCCGGACTGGTGGCCCAGGGTCTGGATGCTCTGTCCGGGGCCGCCGCCGGGGCCTTTTTGCACGGGCGCGCGGGCGACCTGGCCGCAAAACAAAAAGGGATCCGGGGGCTTTTGGCGCGCGATCTTCTTGCCTGCCTGCCGGAGGCGATCCGGGAGGTAGAAGCCCTTCTTGGAGAGATCGGCAAGTGATGGAAATTTTTGAAGCCGGTCACGAATCTTTGTTGATTGGGAGGAGGTTCGAATGAAAGTTGTTTTGGGCGATGCCATGAATCTTTCTCATCTAAATGGTATAATAATGCTGGCGGAGAATTTAAAGATAATCATGTGCAATCAAAATGCGGCGGAGATTTTGGGCATTCCGGCCACCGGCCTGGTGGGCCGGAACATCGGGGACTTTTCCATTTTTTACGGTCTGGCCGGTGTTTTTCCGGGAAAAGAAGAAGTTTCTTACGAAATAGACCGGGATGGCCGGATGCTCAGGGTAGATTTGAGCACGTTAAAAAATGGACCGGGCAATGGCATTGGTCCGTATTATTTATTGATTATCCGGGACGTAACGGAATTCCGCCGGCTTCAGGAAATGTTCCACGAACAGGAAAGATTGGCCGTGATCGGCCGGATGGCCGCCGGCGTAGTACACGAGTTAAAAAATCCCATGACGGCCGTCAAGGGGTTTGCCCAGTTGCTCAAGGAAAAAAAAGGTCAGGAAACGGCCCCGTACATCGATTATATTATTGAAGAAATCGATAATTGCACCAGGATTATCGGGGATTTTTTGAAGCTGGCCAGGCCCCGGCCGGTATCCCTGGAAAGGGGGTCCCTGAATGAAACGGTGCGGGAAATAGCGGCGATGATTGAACCCAGGGCTTTTTTGCAAGACGTCAAGGTGGAAACTCAGCTTTTCCCCCGCCTGCCGGAATGTTTCTTTGATGCTGCCCAGCTCAAGCAGGTTTTCTTAAACCTGGTCGACAACGCCCTGGAGGCTATGAGCGACGGAGGTATCTTGCGGTTTAAAACATTTCAGCCGGACCGGGAGCTGGTGGGGGTAGCCGTGGAAGATACCGGGTGCGGCATTCCGGAAGACCATTTAAAAAACATTGGGCTCCCGTTTTATTCCACGCGGGAGAAAGGAACCGGCCTGGGTTTGTTTATCTGTCAATCAATTATCCAGGCGCATGGCGGCAAAATTGAGGTGGAAAGCAAAGTGGGGAAGGGGACGGCGTTCCGCCTTTATTTGCCGCTGGAAGCGCGTCCGGAGCAGCCCTAGCTCCACATTTAAATCTTATGCTCTGTGTTCTGAAGTGTCCTTTGTGGCTAAATTTATTTTTTGAGACAGGCCTATTTTCCTTTGTGCCTTTGTGCCTGTTTACTTTGTGCCTGATACTTTCGAGTTAATTTAAAGGAGTAGGCGAAAGAGTATGTTTGACCTGCCAGTCTGGGCGGAAGTGGATCTCAAGGCAATTGCTTATAACGTGCGGCAAATCCGGCAAATGGTCCCGCTGCGGACCGAAGTAATGGCGGTGGTGAAAGCCAACGCTTACGGCCACGGCGCTGTGGAGGTGGCCCGGACGGCCCTGGCCAACGGCGCCGGCAGGCTGGCGGTGGCCAGGGTAAGCGAAGGGGAACAGTTAAGGAAGGCCGGGATCGCAGCGCCCATCCTGCTTCTCGGGTACACCCCGCCTGGCCAGTTTGCCGATGTCTTGCGGTTTTCCCTGGGCCAAACCGTTTACAGTGTGGAGATGGCTGCTCAGTTAAGCGAACTGGCCGGGCGAAGGGGAGGCAAAGCCGTCGTGCACGTTAAGGTGGACACCGGGATGGGCCGCCTTGGTTTTCCGGCGGAAGACGCCTCCGTAAGGGAAGTGCTGCAGATTGCCCGGCTCCCGCACCTGGAGGTGGAAGGGGTCTTTACCCACTTTGCCACTGCCGACAGCCGGGACAAGCGTTACACCCTGGAGCAATTGGAGCGCTTTCTGGCTTTTTTGGACGCCCTGCGCCGGGAGGGACTGGCGGTTCCTTTCCGGCACTGCGCCAACAGCGCGGCGATCATCGATCTCCCGGCGGCGCATCTGGACCTGGTCCGGCCGGGTATCGCCCTTTACGGCCTGTATCCTTCAAAAGAGGTGGATCGTTCCCGCCTCCGGCTGGAACCGGCCATGGCGTTGAAGGCGCGGGTGGCCCAGGTAAAAAGGGTGCCGGCAGGTTTTAAGATCAGTTACGGGGCCACCTACGAAACACCGGCGCCCACCGTCATCGCCACCCTGCCGGTGGGCTACGCCGACGGGTACACCAGGCTGTTGTCTTCCCGGGGAAAAGTATTGATCCATGGGCAAAAGGCCCCGGTGGTGGGGAGAGTATGCATGGACCAGTGTATGGTTGACGTCGGGCACATCCCGGACGTGGCGCCCGGTGACGAAGCGGTCCTTTTCGGCCGGCAGGGGGAGGTCCTTTTGCCCGTGGAAGAAGTGGCCGAAGCCATCGGGACCATCAACTACGAAGTGGTTAGCCAGATCAACAGCCGGGTCCCGCGGGTCTATCTTTAGCCGGTTTTCGTTCCGGTTTCTTGAGC
>JBFMEJ010000164.1:0-4634 GCA_040753275.1 Bacillota bacterium | reverse complement strand
GATGGGGGAGAACGGGTAGTGCGGAAGAAAACCGGCCGGCGCAGTGTGCTGTTGGGCGCGGCCTTCCTGCTGGCGCTGCCCCTGGCGCTATTGTACGTCGGCTATACCGTCCCGCAGCAGTTGCGCCAGCTGGACCGGTACCTGACCGGACTGGAGAAATACCAGGAAGTGTCCGGGGCAATTAACCATTTAACGGCCAGCGTACACGAATACATTTTTTACGGGGACTTGCAGGCTTTGAACGACTACCGCCACTACGGCCAGAAAGCCGTGGATAGCGGAATCGCTTTGTACGACCTGGTAGATCAATCGCAAAAACAGGCCGTGGAGGAACTGATTAACTTAACAAAAAATTACATAGATTTTATGGAAACAGAAGTAATTCCGGCCAGACGGGTCAACTCTGCCGGCGGGAAGATGGAACTGTTGCGGTGGCAGCAGCTGGATTTAACCCGCCAGCTGGTTTACCGGACGGAGTCCATCACAAAAGCAGGCCGGGCGGAAACGCAAGAAAAGCTGCACCGGGCAATGGTTGCGGTGGGAAAAAAGGGGGCTTTCGCCCTGTTTTTTTCCCTGGTTTCCCTGGGGGTTATTTTCTGGGCGGTTCTTCTGGCCTGGCCCTGGCTGATTCAGACCTTTCTTTTGACGAACCTGGTTTTTAGTTTCCGGGACGCGGTGCTGATGGTGGACCGGGAGGGCAGGCTGCGGTATCTGAATCCGGCGGCCGAGGATCTGCTGGGCCTGCCCGGGAAAGAAGTAACCGGTCAAAACGTCAATGCGGTGAGTAAACTTTTCCCCCATTTTCAGGGAATCGTGCGGCCCCTGAAGGATGTAGTCTGGCAAAAAAAGAAGCTCCTGGGTTACGAAACCGGTTATTTCCGGGAAGAAAGAAAACTTGCTTTATCTGTGGACTATCTTCCGGGATATTTCCTGCGCGGCCTGGCGGGGATCGTCCTGCTGGTGCGGGAAAGCCGTCCGCAAGACGACCGGAATATCCTGCTCGAGACCATTGAAAACGAAAGAAAGCGCATTTCCATTGAAATTCACGACTGGATCGGCCGTTATCTCTCCAGCATCATCCACGGCCTGGATTACCTTCTGCGGATGAAGGAGGGGCAGTTTGGGCCGGAAGCGGCGGAAAACCTCCTGGTCCTGCGCGCTCAGTGCCAGCAGGCAGCCATTGACATGCGCAGCATCATGAACGACATTCATCCTTACCTGATTGAAAAAGCAGGGCTGATTCCGGCCCTGGAGTCCTACGTGGTCAATTTTGAGCGGGTCCATAACAAAAAGGTTTATATTTATTACCAAAACCGCCCTCTGCCCCTGACCCCGGCCGAACAGATCACCGTTTACCGGATCATCCAGGAAGCCCTGACCAACGTGGCCAAACACTCCTCCGCCGCCGAGGTGGACATTTACTTTCAAGAGTCCGGGGATCGCCTGGGGATCGAAATCATCGACAACGGCGGAGTTGGCCAAACCCCGCCCGTGCCCGGAAAGGGGTTGTGGGCGATGCAGGAACGGGCCCGTTCCATTGGCGGAAACCTGCTTTACGGTTACCGGGAGGGCGGATTTTACGTCGCCCTGACCTTGCCGCGAGGGGAGGATCTAAAAAATGGATGCCATCCGGATCATGCTGGTGGAGGATCATAACGTTTTCCGGGAAGGCTTGAAGAGGCTGCTGGATACGGAGGAAGGGTTCCGGGTGGTCGCCCAGGCCGATTCGTATGCCGGGGCCTTGAACACCGTTCTCCGGGACGTGGACATTATCCTTTTGGATATCGGATTGCCGGACGGGGACGGGCTGGAGCTGTGCGGGCTTTTAAAAGAAGCCAACCCGCACCTGAAGATAATCGTCCTCACCACTTATGACGACGTGACGTTTGTCCGGAAAGCCATGGAGCACGGGGTGAAAGGTTTTATCCCCAAATACGCCTTTTTCGAAGATATTAAATCGGCCATCGCCATGGTTTTCCGGGGCGGCACCTACATCTATCCCGGCCTGCCGGCGGAATTGCTGCTGCGGCCCGCCGACCCCGGTCTTTCGGACCTGGAAACCAGCATTCTCCAGTTGATTGCCCGGGGGGAAAGCCAAAAAGGAGTGGCGGAAAGACTGTACATCAGTCTTTCCACCCTGCGCCGCCGGATTAGGGGCGCCTGCACCAAGCTGGGGGTCAAGACCCTGGAGGAAGCCCTGGCCGTGGCCGCCCGCCGGGGCCTGGTGCGCTAAGGGGAGCGGGAGATGAAGAAAACTCTCGAAGTGAACAGCGCCCTTTTTATGTTTCTCGTGCTTTTTTTCTTGAGCGCCATCACCTTCCTCCTGGCAACGGAATTCCGCTTTTTACAGGAAATTCTTACGGACTACGAAGAAAGCCTGCGGCAGGTGGGCGTAAAGAAAACCACCCTGTTTTTAAATGAGCTGCGCGCGGCAAGCGAGGGGGCGGCCAGGGAATTTGCCCGCCGGCAGGGCCAGGGGGGCCGGGAGGAGGCTTTAGAAACTCTTTTGGCTTTTGATCGCCGCCTCGTCGGCGCTTCTTTCGTGGACGAGAGCGGCTCGGTAGTTTCCGGCATTCCGGGCTCTTCCCCGGAAAAAATAAAAGAATGGCCCCCACCGGGGTCGCTCCCGCCGGGCCGGGAAACCTCCGTTCTGGGGATGCGCGGAAACGGCGCGGGAGGGACGGTGGCAACCGTCGCAGCGCCGCTGGAGGACGGGTGGCTGGTGCTGGATTACAGCTTGACCGGCTTCCGGCAGGAAATGATCCAGGAATTCCTGGATGCCTCTTGCAAGGTAGCCGTTTTCGATCAGAACAACAACCCGGTGGTCTGGCCCTTTTCTCTGGAGGAACTGGATAAGTTTACCGGCCGGGAAGAAAAGTTTTCCGCGGGCGGAACCCGTTACGCGGTCAGTTCGGCGCACGGAGGGCAGCCTTCCTGGCACCTTTACTTTTTCTTCCGGGAGAACAATTTTGATACTTACCGAATGATCACGATCATGTTTTTGCTTTTCGCCCTGTATTGCTGTCTGTATCAGTTTTTGGTGGAGCTCTGGCGGGTCAACAGTGCCCGCTCGTATTTTGAAAACATAGACTTTACCATTTTCGACGCCGTAAAAGAAGGCGTGATTATTTCCAACAACGCCGGACGGATCATTTTCGCCAACCAGGCCGCCCACGAAATTTTCCGCCCCCGCAAGGCAGATTTGAAGGGGGTGCCGCTCAAAGAAATTCTGGGCTGGGTCGAAAGCGCCAGCGAAGAAAAAAATAATTCCGGCACCCTGACCTTGAAGATGTCCGGCCGGCTCCTGGAGGCAGTTCATTCTCCCATTATCAAAAAAGGGAAAGTACTGGGGTCCGTTACCGTTTTAGGGGCGAGCGAGAAGGAAGGCAAAACCTTGCGTGGCGTGCTCGACAAATTAATCGACATCCTGCCCGTCGGAGTGCTCCAGATCGATCGCCACCAGAAAGTCGCCCGGGCCAACCTCATGGCCCGTTGTTACCTGGGCAGCCTGGAAGCCGGGATGAGCATTGACGAAATCAACCCTGAACTGGCCGGATTCATTTACCGGCATATGGGCTCCCGGTCCCTGCAGCCCGTCCGGCTGAACGCCGGCAACCTTGCCGGCGAAATGGCCTGCATATACGATGAAGACGGTATTTACGCCGGCGCTCTCCTCCTGGTGAGCCCGCCTTCGAACGGTCCCGCCCCGGCCCCCGGGAATAATCTCCCGCCCCGCTCCCCCTGTTAATTCTTAAAGATAAAAAATCTTAACATTTATTCTGGGATGATTTTTTCACTGCCTAACACTGGTTTCTGTCTTCCGGCGGCCACAGGTCCACCTGCACGCCGTAGCGGCGCAAAAATGCGATCCCTTCGTCGCTCCCTTTATAGTCCCGGCGCACCACCACGCGGCCAATGGCGCAACTGACGATTAACTTCGCGCAGGTCACGCAGACGTCGGCGTTGACGTACAGGGTGCCGCCCTGGACGGCGAGGCCGCGCTTGGCGCAGAGGCAGATGGCGTTTTGCTCGGCGTGCACGCAGGGCTTGTAGTCCTCGCGGCCCGCCTGCTCCTTCAAGCAGATGCCCGTATCGCAGCAATGGGCTTCGCCGCTGACGACACCGTTGTAGCCGTGGGAAAGGATGCGCCGGTCAACCACGATCACCGCGCCAACTTTTTTGCGCAGGCAGGTGGAGCGGCGGGCGATGACTTCCACCACTTCCATGTACGTTTCGTCAAAGGAAGGACGTTTCCTGGCCATTGTCTGCCCCTTAGAAAATAGAATTCAATTACCACTTTCAGGCAGCAGTTCTTCATATAAGGGGTACCGGCGGCAGAGTTCCTGCACTATTTCTTTGGCCTGCGTCCGTTTTGACCGGTCTTCCGGAAAGCTCAAAACGCAGTGGATAGCCTCGGCCATTATTTCCATGGCTTCTTCGTCTAAGCCCCGGGTGGTTACCGCCGGGGTGCCGATGCGGATGCCGCTGGCCACTGCCGGGGGCTGCGGGTCGTAAGGGATGGCGTTTTTGTTTACCGTAATACCCACTTCGTCCAAAAGCGTTTCCGCCTGTTTGCCGGTGACTCCTTTATTTCTTAAGTCGACCAGCAGCAGGTGGTTGTCCGTACCGCCGCC
>JBFMEJ010000163.1:0-4638 GCA_040753275.1 Bacillota bacterium | reverse complement strand
CCGCGATGAACTTCGGGCCACCCGGGTAGTTCAGGAGAAGGCCAGGCAAAACCCCAAAATCGAGTTCGTCTGGAACAGTGTCGTGGAGGAAGTGCTCGGGAAATCGAAAGTGGAAGGGGTTCGCGTTAAAAATGTCCGGTCGGGGGAAACCAACGTCCTCCAGGTGGACGGGGTATTTATTTACATCGGCCAAAGGCCGGCCTCGCGCATGGTGGAGGAACTGGTTCAACTGGACGAGCGCGGATACGTGATTACCGACGAAAAGATGCAGACCAGCTGTCCGGGTCTTTTTGCCGCCGGGGACGTACGCAAAAAGCTGCTGCGCCAGGTGGTCACCGCCGTGGCCGACGGCGCCATTGCCGCCGTAGCCGCCGAAAAATACCTTGAAGAGGTAAAAAGCGCCGGGAAAAGCTGACCTTTGGAAGCGAATCTGGAGGCAAAAAGGAAAGCTTTGTTCCTTCAAAAAAGAAAAAGCTGTATCTTTAGCGATACAGCGGAGAAAGGGAGAGGAGATTAGGTTGTGATCAAGCTCGTTGATTTTATTATACCCGCCCGCCGGATAATGAAAAAGGATTTTCCCTCCAGTGGTTAAATTTTATCCTTCACCGGGCATATAGAGTCTTTAAAGCACGCCGGCAGCCATGCAGAAGGGCCTGGATTTAGCCGGCTACCATTGGGTTTTCTTGATCAACGGTTCAACCGCCAATTAAGCACTTTGAGGGAATCTTCTAAATTTTTAATCTCTAGCCGAATAGCAGGAGATTTATTAATTGACGAAGAATTCGTAAGCAATGTCGGCAGAACCGGACGTAACAATAATTTGGAGGTGCAGGGGGTGCAGGATTTACTTCAGCGATTTTGGGCCGGGGAACCCCGGGCGCTGGCCCGGCTTATTTCTATCCTGGAAAACGAAGAACCTGGCCGCGATGAACTGATGCGCCAGCTCTTTTCGAAAACAGGGCGGGCTTACTTGCTGGGCGTGACGGGGTCTCCGGGGACGGGAAAAAGTTCCCTGGTGGATCGCCTGACCGCTTTGCTTCGCCAGCGAAGGCAAAAAGTCGGGATTGTGGCTGTTGATCCGACCAGTCCTTTTTCCGGGGGGGCTTTACTGGGCGACCGGATCCGGATGCAGGAGCACGCGGTTGACCAGGGAGTTTTTATCCGCAGCATGGGTACGCGCGGGAGTCTGGGCGGACTGGCCCATACTACCAAAGAGGTGGTTAAGGCCATGGACGCCTTTGGGTTTGACTGGGTAATCGTGGAAACGGTGGGGGTCGGTCAGGCGGAACTGGATATTATGCACGTGGCCGATTCAGTTATTGTGGTGCTGACCCCAGGGGCGGGCGACTCCATCCAGACGATTAAGGCGGGGATTATGGAAATTGCCGATATCTTCGCGATTAACAAATGTGATCTGACCGGGGCGGATAAAGTGGCCCTTGAAGTGGAAATGATGCTGGATTTGCACTCGCAACAGTTGCCCTGGCGCCCGCCGGTGGTCAAAACTTCCACTGTGACCGGGACCGGCCTGGGAGATTTGCTGGCTGCCATCGAAAGGCACCGGACCTATTTGCTGGAGAAAGGCCTTTTCCAGCAGCGCCGGGAAGAGCGGCTGCGTTCAGAAACCCTGGAAATTTTAGACCGCCAGTGGCAGCAGCTGGTGCGGAAAGAAATGAAGCTGTCGGAAGAAGTAAATGATTTATTAGACGCGGTTGCCCGCCGGCAGACCGACCCATACACCGCCGCTTCCTCGATCTTGAATTACGTCGTAGCGAATTCCAGCCCGCGCCAAAAGAACCGGGCCGGCCCGGGCGGGTAACCGGCAGCCGCAGGTCAGGGCCAGAAAAAGCCATCTCTAAAGATGGCTTCTTTTTTTGTAACAAGATCAGTCCGGAATACATATTTTAAATCAGAAACTTTCCATGCCGGGAAAAAATTAAAAAAAATATCCGAAAGGAGGAACTTGAGCATGGCGGATATACTTGAGAAGGCGGGGGACGTTTCTGCTAAAGCCACTACAACGACGGAAGTTTTTGCCGGCATTTTCTTAATCCTGGTCGGGCTCTTGCTGATCAGGTTATTCGGCGCTTTCTTTGCCGGCGCCCTGGTCGCCCTGGTGGGGCTGTTTGTTCTGGCCTTTTAAAGGTTGCGCCTGCCGTTTGTGAAGTGTACCGGCTAAAGGGCTACCTTTGCGTAGCCCTTTCTTCTAAAATTTTCAGTTGAGGATGTGGGAAGCCATGACGGTTTCAACCAACCATATGCTCCAGGAAGCTCTCCGGCGTCTTTTGGAAAGGCTGGATACCATCCAGAAAGAAAGCGATGCGGTAATGGAAAATGCTCAACAAATTGCGGCGGGCCTGGATAAACTGGCCGAAGTGGTGGCAAATCTAGAATTTCAGCGTAACCAGGAGAATAAGTTGCTGAATAAATTGGAAACACTTGCCCGGCAGCTGGAAAAAATCGACTCATGTCAGGCGGAAAAACCGGTTAAAAAAGGGTTTGAACGATCCTTTCGCACCCTCGTCGCCGGTACAAAAACGGTTGGTCAGGTTCTGGAAATTGTCGCCAACGGTATCCAGGTGATGATGGATTCCATCGTCCAGGCGCTCAATGAATTTTATTCATCGTCCCCAAAAAAGGCTTCTTCTTAGAAGCGAATGATTAAAATACGGGCAAAAAGCCTGAAAAAGGGATGTTCAGATGGACCTGCGCGGAATCGAAAAAATCGTTATTTTCAAGGAACCGGCGTTTGAAAAAAGGGAACTGTCTTCACGGCCCAGGACCTTGTTGCTAACCCACGGGGCAGTCCAGATCGAACCTCTTCCTTTAATCAACGGCGCCCTTTGTTTTTTCCGGCAGCCGGTCGATTTCAAAAAATTGGCAGGGTTGGATGAAATTATTTCTCTGGAAGACAACTTTAAAGTTAAGTTGCACCCGGTCTTTCGAAAATCGAGCAGCCTGGTTTTTGATCGCGACCAGCGCCAGGTCATTCCCTGGGGGGTTCAGCGGATTGGCGCAAATAAAGTCTGGCCGGTTTCCCGCGGGGAAGAAATCAAAGTAGGGGTCATCGATACGGGGGTGGAATTTTCCCACCCCGACCTGAAAGACAATTATAAGGGCGGAGTAAATATATTGGCGCCCCAGAACCCGCCGGCCGACGACAACGGTCACGGGACCCACGTGGCCGGGATCATCGGCGCCGTGGACAACGCTTTTGGCATCCTGGGAACTTCCCCGGGAGTGCATCTCTACGCGCTGAAAGTTTTAGACGCCGCCGGCGAGGGGTATTTTTCCGAGATTATCCGCGGACTGGACTGGTGTATGCAAAACGGCATCGAAATAATTAACCTTAGTTTCGGTTCTGATCAGCCGAGCCGGGCTCTTCACGAGGCGGTCAAAAAAGTTGTTGCCGCCGGAAAAATCATTGTTGCGGCAGCCGGAAACGACGGAACCGGCCAGTCTGTAGATTATCCCGCCGCTTACCCGGAAGTAATTGCCGTTGGCGCCGTCGACGAATCAAACCAGATCACCTTTTTTACCAGCCGGGGGGAGGAACTCAACCTGGTAGCGCCGGGCACCAACATTCTTTCGACCACTTTAAAGGGATTTTTTAAGCGCCTCAGCGGCACTTCCATGGCGGCGGCCTTTGTGGCCGGAGCGGCGGCAATTTTAAAACGGCTGCACCCGCCGGCCGGACTCCGGGAAATAGCCAAACTGCTGGAGGCCTCGGCCCAGCGGTTGCCCGGTTACAGCCGCAATGAGCAGGGCGCCGGGCTGGTCAGGGTGGATCAGGCGGTTTCCTTAAAACAGCCGGCCGCCCGCGCGAAAACGGCCTATTTTTCCAGGCCGGCCCCGTTCAAGCGCAGGAGGCAAAAATAGGGAGGGGATTCTAGAGAAACACCCCGGTCCTTTCTTTCCAGGCGCCGGCTGTCCGTTGGCGGACCGGCGGCTGATGAAAAAAGGCCGGGGTGTTTGCTTTTGCGGCGGCTTTATTTCTGTTGCCCCTGCATGGCCTGCATTAAGGATTGCAGGACCCGGTCAAAAGCAGCCGCCTCCTCGGGTTTCATGGACTGGCGCAAGGCGCCCAGGGTGTTGTTTAAAAAGTCCATGACCGTCCGCGGGTCCATTGCAGCGGCCATTTGCGCCAGGGCGCCGGGATCAATGTTTTGAAACAGTTGACGAACGGGCTCCGGTAAATGCTCCGGGTTCAGTCCGGGAAAAGACATTTTTCTTCGCCTCCTCTCGCGCGCTTCCCTAACAGGGTATGTTGGCGTTTTTGTTTTTGTTCCAAAAAGATAAGGTATACTTGGCTGAAAAAGACATAAATAATACTAAAATCAACGTGGGGGAAGGTGAATTATGGAAGCTCAAAAATGGCTGAATGCTCTTGAGGAAAAAATCGAGAAATGGGGCGTTCCCAAGGAAGCAGAAACCGAACAAATGGAAAGGATGATTTCCGCCCTGGAAAGGCTGGAAGAACTGTTGACGCAAATCGAGTCTTCCTTAAAACTTAAACTGGCGTTAAATGAAAAGATGGAAAACATTATTGCCCGGATTAACCGCCTGACGTGGCCCGGGGAGGAACTCCCGGCACCGAAAAAAACGCCGGCTCCTGCGCTGGAAGATACTCTGGCGAAA
>JBFMEJ010000162.1:0-4656 GCA_040753275.1 Bacillota bacterium | reverse complement strand
CTTTGTGCCTGGGAAAACTTTGTGCCTGAGCTTTAATTGAATCTGCCTTTACCATCTTAACATAATTACCGTTTTGTGAAAAGGTGTTCCCCGCTTCAGTTTTTTCCGCGCGCGCACGGGAAGCTGCCGGCAGGAAAAAACCCCCGGTTACGCAAGGGGGTTGCTCGTGATAACCTCTCTGGTCACACCTGTTTCTTTGTGCTTCTGTCACATCTGTTACTCTGTGCCTTTGTGCCTCCCCATGTAAAAATAGCTTTCGCTTTTTTATCCTGTTGTTGCCGCAAAAAAGCGGCAAGGGTCTGACTCCCAATTCCTGTTTTTCTTCACCGGATAAAAACCGGCTCTTCCTGGGCAAGCTGGATGCTTTGCTTTAAAAAATTGTCCAACTCCTGTAAAGTATAAACTTTTCGTTCTTTTAGGCTAGCCAGTAAATTCACAAAAAGACGGGCTGTCAAAAGGGCATCCCCCAGCGCCGTATGCCGGCCAACCGGTTCGATGCCGGAACAAGCCAGCAGGCTGTCCAGGGAATAGTCCCCCCAAGCCGGATGCAGAGCCCGGGCTAAAAGGGACGTGTCCAGCGCCCGGTTTTTAATTTTTACCTGGCAGTGCTGTTTAAGCTTTGTATTGATAAAACTGAGATCAAAGCCGATGCAATGACCGACGATCACACTGTTTCCCAGGAATTCCAGAAATTGAGGCAGCACGCCGAAAAAGGTGGGGCAGCCGACCAGCATCTCCCGCCCGATCCCGGTCAGGTCGACCACTTTCCCGGGCACTAAACGATAGGGATAAATTAATTGATGAAAAATTTTTTCCTGCCTGACCTCCCCGCCCTCCACCGTTACGGCGCCGATGGCGATGATTTCGTCGCCGTTGCCGTAAGCAAAACCGGTGGTTTCCAGGTCCATGACCACATACCGCAATTCCTCCAAAGACGTGGACGGGGAGATTTTTTTGTTGCTCCTGGCGATAATTTCCCTGATCTCTTGAACCGTATCGGCGTCCAGGCAGCCGTTTTCCGGCTGGGGAAACAAAAAGCTTTTGACCCGTTGCAGAAGCCCGGCCAACATCTCATCCCACCCCTGACAATCTATGAGGTAAGGTACCTGAGCCAGTAATCGGTAAAGTGATTGCTGGTGAGTTTTTGCAGGCGCAAGATGGCTGCAAAAGCGTCCTTGAGGAGCGATTGCTCGGTTTTGTTTAGCTGATAAGGGTTGATATAATTATCCGCTTCTTTGCCCTGCCGGACCTTTTTTAAATTCTCCCGGATGCGCAGCATCATCAGGGTTTCAAAAGCATTTTGCACAAATTCACCGTCTTCTTTAGATATAATCTCCCTCTTGATAATCTGGGCCAGCCTGCCCAGGGTAGACGGTTCGTCAATTTCGTTCCGGACGGCAAAAACGCGCACGCAATTAATAATGTGCCGGCAGGCGGTTTTCAGGTTTATTTCATTTTTATGCGGCCCCGTCTTTTCTGTTGCAAACCCGCCGAAAAAAGTAAGAGGAACCCGCGTCCGCACCTCTTCTTCGGTTAAAAAGTGCGACGCCTTCACCGGCTTTTGAAAAACGCGAAAAATATGCTGCCACAATTCCTGGCCCAGATTTTTCGCTCCGTAGACCGGCCGGAAATCCAAAAGAATGGTCAGCAGGCGGATGTCTTCCGGCTCGGCACGGACAACCCAGGAGGTAACTACTTCCTTCCATTGCGTCAAAGAACGGCACCATTGCGGGTTGGAAGCCATCACCCCGCCCTTGCACCAGGCAAAACCGGCGCGCACCAATTCTTCGGCGATCCGGGCGCCCAGAGTTTGAAAATACTGGGCACCAGCAGGGTCGCCGTCGGCGTAAATGATGGCGTTGTCCTGGTCGGTACGCAGGCTCTGCTCCTTGCGGCCGGCGCTGCCCATATTGACCCAGCAATACTCCCCGGGGGGCGGGCCGTACCCTTTCTTGATCATTTCCTGTTCACACAATTCGATTACCCGGCAGGTCAGGCGGTCGTGCATTTCGGTGATGATCTCGAACAACTCCGGCACCGAAGCCCGTTCGGCCACCAGGTAGTTTAAGAAATTATCTACTTCCTGGCCTATTTTCGCCAGATCGTCCAGGTTTTTGGCCGTCTCGATTTTATCCGTGACCCAGAGGCTGCCGGTACTTCTGGTTTTAATTAAATCCCTTAAAGTGAGAATCCCGGCCAGCTTATCCCCGTCCATCACCACCAGATGCTTGACCTGGTGCTTCACCACGGCTAAAAGCGCCTGGTTGTAAAAATCATCGATCTGCACCCTGACCAGCTTTTCGTCCATCACCAGGTCGGCGGTCAGGTTTTCCGCCTGCCAGGAAGGGCGGGTCACCACTTTATGGACCAGGTCTTTTTCCGTGATCAGGCCGGCGGGATAACCGGCGTCGTCGACTACAATCACCGAGCTAATCCGGTAATCAGCCATTAAGCGGGCAACGGAAGTGACGGGCGTCTGCAGGCGGCAGGTAACGGGGGAAGGGGTCATGATTTCGCTGACTCTTTTCCGCAAAAGCGGAGATTCCGTCGTGCTGTACGCCTCGTAGGATTGCTGGGCCACCGTTTCCTCGTAAAGCAGGCGCAGCCGCTCGGAAAGCAGGGCGGTGAAAAAGCCGGCAAATTCAGGGTGGCTGGCGATCAGTTCCTCTATTTTTTCTCGCGGAACGAGCAGGCAGGTTAAATCTTCCGCTGCGCGCACCGAACCGCCGTACGACTTATCGGTCAGGAGGGCCGTCTCCCCGAAAAAATCGTGCTGCCGGCGGTAGCTCACAATCGTTTCCTGGCCCCGGTCGTCGGTTAAAGTGACCTCTCCCAGCCCGGAGGCAATTAAAAAAAGAACCTGCAGGCTTTTTTGCCCCTGCCGGAAGACATACGCCCCCCGCGGGTAAGTTTTTACCTCCACGTGTCCGGCCAGTTCCGCCACCATCGCTTCGTCCAGGGAACTAAACGGCACACTCGCCTTTAAAACCTCTTTTACGTTGACTTCCACCGAACAAGCCTCCCGCCGGCCAGGGATAAAAACGCTTTCTCGCAATTTTAACATAAAAGTATTTTCATAACAATAATAAATTTAGGGTAAACAAAAAGCCGTCAGCACATAACCAGGAGCAACGCGCTGGCAAAGGCGGCTGCCGGTGGTTTTTCGCTAACGGCTGCCGGCGCTTTCAAAAACCGGCTACAAGAGTTTCAACTCCGCCAGCACCTTTTTGATGCTTTCCTTTTCCGCGGGCGTTGCCTCCACCAGGGGCAAACGCGGCGGCCCCACCTGAAATCCCAGCATGTTTAGGGCGGCCTTCACCGGCACGGGGTTGGTGGTGATAAAGAGGCCCTTGAAAATAGGGTAAAGCTGCAGGTGAATCTGGGTGGCCAGGGTTACGTTCCCGGCCATAAAGGCGTTGACCATTTCTTTGATCCGGGGTCCCACCACGTGCGAAGCCACGCTCACCACGCCTTTGGCCCCCAGGGAAAGCATGGGCAAAGTCAGGGAATCGTCCCCGCTGTAGATGGCGAAATGATCCGGCAGCAGCCGGCGCAGCTCGCTGACCTGATCCATGCTCCCCGCCGCCTCTTTGATGGCGACAATGTTTTCGATTTCCGCCAGCCGGGCGACCGTTGCCGGCAGCATGTTCACCCCCGTCCGGCCGGGGATGTTGTAGAGCAAAACGGGCAAATTGGTGCTTTTGGCGATGGTTTTAAAATGCTGGTACAGCCCCTCCTGGGAGGGTTTATTGTAATACGGCGCCACCAGCATCACACCGTCCACGCCGACCTTTTCGGCCGCCTGGGTCAGGGCCACGCTGCCCGCCGTATCGTAACTGCCCGTACCGGCCAGAACCGTCGCCTGCCCGCCGACCTCCTCCACAATGACGCGAAACAGCTCAATCTTTTCTTCCCTGGACAGGGTCGGTGATTCACCCGTGGTGCCGGCCACCACGAGGCCGTCGGAACCCGATTCGGCCAGATGCCGGGCAAGCTTTCTGGCCTGATCGTAATTTACCGCCATATCCTTATCAAAGGGCGTCACCACGGCAGTGAGCACGCGCCCAAAATCAGTAGCCAAAATTTTTCACCTTCCTTACCTCTTTAACTTTATCTTTTTAACTTTCCATAAACTGGCGGTGCAATGCCCGGACGGCTTTTTCCATGTCTTCTCTCTTGACCAGTACCCAGATTGTCGTATAAGAGTCATTTGCCTGGAGGATCTGGATATTCTCCCGCGTCAACGCTTCCACAATCGCCGCCATCACCCCCGGCACCCCGGTCATGCCGGCGCCCACTGCGGCTACTTTCGCGCAGTCGGGCGTTACGCTGGCTTTAAATCCGGCATTTTCCAAAATCTGTGCCGCTTTTTGCCAGACGTCCTCTTTAACTGTAAAAACCACCTCGTCCGGATAAACATTGATAAAATCCAGGCTGATCCCGGACAGGGCCAGACTTTTGAAAAGCCGCCTTTGCCGGGTTAAGCCCTCCGTTCCCGTTTCTTCGGTGGCTACTTTAAACTGGACCAGGTTGGGAATTTGGGTAATTCCGGTAATGGTGCGGTCCCTGGTAATATCGATGGTCCCCCGGTACACTTCCCCGGAACTGGTCACCAGCGTGCCGGGGGTATCGCTAAAAGTTGAACGCACCCGCAGC
>JBFMEJ010000161.1:0-4659 GCA_040753275.1 Bacillota bacterium | reverse complement strand
CGGGGGACAACATCCGCCTGACCATCAAGCTGATCACCCCCATCGCCATTGAAGAAGGCCTGCGCTTCGCCATCCGGGAAGGCGGCCGCACGGTGGGCGCCGGGGTGGTTACGTCGATAATCGAGTAGTTTTTTCGGGAGGTAACCATGAAAAACCAGAAAATAAGAATTCGTTTGAAGGCCTTTGATCACCAGTCGCTGGATCAATCGGCCCAAAAAATAGTGGAAACGGCAAAAAGGACGGGCGCCAGCGTGGCGGGCCCCATCCCCTTGCCCACGGAAAAAAATATTTACACTATCTTGCGCTCCCCCCATAAAGACAAGGATTCCCGGGAGCAATTCGAACTGCGCACGCACAAGCGTTTAATCGATATTCTCGACCCGACGCCGAAAACGGTAGACGCCTTAATGCGCCTGGACCTGCCGGCCGGCGTGGATATTGAGATCAAACTATAGCGGCAGTCGGTTGCCGGTCATCGACCCTGGTATTTTAATCCCCAGGTGCTGACTGAAAGCAGTTGGAAGCAGGGAATTTTTTCTGACATCCGACGACTGACGACCGACGACTGTTTTAAGGAGGTTTCTCGGTGGCAAAGGGTATTTTAGGCAGGAAAGTGGGGATGACGCAAATTTTTACCGATAACGGGGTAGTCATTCCGGTAACGGTAATTAAAGCGGGCCCGTGTGTGGTGGTAGCCAAAAAAACTCCGCAGCGCGATGGTTACAGCGCCATCCAGCTGGGTTTTGAAGAGGCGAAGGAGTTTCGCGTCAATAAGCCCTTAAAGGGCCACTTTGCGCGGGCGGGCGTAAAACCGCTGCGCGTGTTAAGGGAAGTAAGGGTGGAGAACCCGGAAGCTTACGAGATCGGCCAGCAAATTAAAGCGGATATTTTTCAGCCGGGAGAAAGGGTGGACATTGTCGGCACCTCGAAAGGGCGCGGGTTTGCCGGCGGGATTAAACGCCACGGCTTTCACCGCGGTCCGATGGCCCACGGTTCCAAATACCACCGGCGCCCCGGCGCCCTGGCCGCCAAAGGACCGGCGCGCGTCTTTAAAGGGCGGAAGCTGCCCGGCCATTACGGAACGGAACGGGTTACCGCGCTGAACCTGGAAGTGGTCCGGGTGGACCCGGAGAAAGATCTCCTGGCCGTGAAAGGCTCCCTTCCCGGGCCGCGTGGCGGGCTGGTCCTGATCAAGAACAGCGTCAAGGCGTAGGACCTTAAGAAAGGATGAACTTGCATGCCCCAGGTTGTCTTATACAATATGAACGGTGAACAGGTAGGGGAAGTGGAGTTAAATAAAGATGTTTTTGGCCCGATCAACCGGTTCGTCTTGCACGACGCGGTGGTGAAGCATCTGGCCGGCCGCCGGCGGGGAACCCACGATACCAAAACGCGCGCGGAAGTTCGCGGCGGCGGCCGCAAGCCCTGGCGCCAAAAAGGCACCGGGCGGGCGCGCCACGGCAGCATCCGCTCGCCCATCTGGCGCGGCGGCGGCATTGTCTTCGGCCCGCATCCGCGGGACTACAGCTATCCCCTGCCGAAGAAGGTGCGCCGGCTGGCCCTGAAATCCGCCCTTTCCGCCAAAGCGGCCGAGGGGAAAATTCTGGTGCTGGACGAATTAAAACTGGCTGCTCCGCGGACGAAAGAAATGCTGGCTATCCTGGATAATTTGGGGATTACCGGCCCGGTGCTGCTGGTTACGGCGGCCAGGGATGAAAACACTTTTAAATCGGCGCGCAATCTTCCCGGCGTCAAAACCGTCGCCGTCGAAGGACTGAATACCTACGATATCCTGGCGAGTGATACCCTTTTGCTCACCAGGGACGCTCTGGCCAGGGTAGAGGAGGTGTTTTCCCGGTGAAGAATCCCCGCGATATCGTGATCAAGCCGGTGGTGACGGAAAAAAGCTATTCGCTGGCCGGGCAAAATAAATATACCTTCGTTGTCGCTCCAGAGGCGAATAAGGTGGAAATAAAAAAGGCCGTCGAGGATCTTTTTAAAGTCAAAGTGCTGAAGGTGAACACGCTGAATGTAAAGGGGAAGCCGAGAAGAATCCGCGGCAGAACCGGTTACCGGCCGGATTACAAAAAGGCTGTCGTGACGCTGCGGCCGGGCGATAAAATAGAGGTCTTTGAAAGCTAACGGGAAGAATTTTAAGGAGGTGACCGAAAATGGCCGTTAAACAATTCAAGCCGACTTCTCCGGGACGGAGATTCGTCACCGTCTCAACTTTCGAAGAGATTACCAGGGATAAACCCGAAAAATCCTTGCTGACTCCGCTGAAAAAGACGGGCGGGCGCAATTTCCGGGGGAAGATAACCGTCCGCCACCGCGGCGGCGGGCATAAACGGATGTACCGGATGATCGATTTTAAGCGCGATAAAGACGGTATCCCCGCGAAAGTCGCCGCCATCGAATACGATCCGAACCGGGCGGCCCGGATTGCCCTGCTGCACTACGCCGACGGGGAGAAACGCTACATGATCGCCCCTCTCGGCCTGGAGGTGGGCATGACCGTCGTTTCCGGGCCGGACGCCGATATTAAAACCGGAAACTGCCTGCCCTTAAAGAATATCCCGCTGGGCACCCTGGTGCATAATATTGAACTGTATCCGGGCGCCGGCGGGCAGCTGGTCCGCTCGGCCGGCGGAGCCGCCCAGGTGATGGCCAAAGAAGGACGGTACGTCACCCTGCGGATGCCCTCGGGGGAAATGCGTCTGGTTCTGGAGGACTGCCGGGCGACCATCGGACAGGTGGGCAACGTGGAACACGAAAACATTACCATCGGCAAAGCGGGCCGGGCCCGCTGGCTGGGCATCCGGCCGACCACCCGCGGCGTCGTGATGAACCCGATCGACCATCCGCACGGCGGCGGGGAGGGCAAATCGCCCATCGGGCGCAACCCCGTTACCCCGTGGGGCAAACCGGCGCTGGGCGCCCGGACGCGCAAGAAAAAGCCCAGCGACCGCCTGATTATCAAGCGAAGAGCGTAATACATGTAAATTTTTGATCACGAAAGGGGGCGCATGACGGGGTGGGTCGTTCATTAAAGAAGGGACCGTACTGCGACGAAAAGCTCTTGAAAAAAATCGAAGAAATGAACGCCAGGGGCGAAAAACGTGTCATTAAAACGTGGTCCCGCCGGTCAACCATCTTTCCCCAGATGATCGGCCATACCATCGCCGTTCACGACGGAAAAAGACACGTTCCGATCTACATTACCGAAGACATGGTCGGGCATAAATTAGGAGAATTTGCGCCGACGCGCTTTTTTAGGGGCCACGGCGCCCATACGGAGCGCTCTACGGCCCTGAAGTAAGCGGACGGCGGAAAGGAGTATTTTTCATGGAGGCCAAAGCAGTAGCCAGGTACATCCGGATTTCGCCGCGCAAAGTCCGTCAAGTGGTCGATCTGGTCCGCGGGAAAAGCGTTGACGAGGCGCTTGCCATTTTAAAATTCACGCCGAAGAGAGCTTCTGCGCCGGTGGCCAAGGTCATCCGTTCGGCTGCCGCCAACGCCGAACATAATTACGATATGAACCGGGATAACCTTTATATCGCCGCCGCCTACGTCGACCAGGGGCCCACCTGGAAGCGGTATCAGCCCAGGGCCTACGGGCGGGCCAACCTCATCCAAAAGCGGACCAGCCACATCACCATCGTGGTTCAAGAAAGATAGGGACGGGAAAGGTTGTTCCAGATGAAGTGAGCTTTGCTTGAAAATTTATGCTGACCTCTGACGGCTGACGACCGACGACCGATAAAGGAGGGTTAATGTGGGTCAAAAAGTACATCCGAAAGGATTGCGTTTAGGAATCATCAAAGATTGGGACGCCAAATGGTTTGCGGACAAGAAAAGCTTTTCCGCGACTCTTTTGGAGGACGTGAAAATCCGCCAATACATCAAAAAGAAACTTTACGCTGCGGGCATTTCCCGCGTCCAGATCGAACGGGCGGCCAACCGCCTGCGGATTTCCATTTATACCGCCAAACCCGGAATCGTGATCGGCCGGGGAGGGGCGGAGGTCGAAATCTTGCGTAAAGAACTGGAAAAAATGACCGGCAAGCAGGTCCACATCAGTATTGTGGAAATCAAAACGCCGGAACTGGACGCCCAGCTGGTGGCGGAAAATGTGGCGGCGCAGATTGAAAAGCGGGTTGCTTTTCGCCGGGCCATGAAACAGGTCGTCTCCCGGGCCATGAAAATGGGCGCCAAGGGGATCAAAGTGGCTTGCAGCGGCCGCCTGGCGGGTGCGGAAATCGCCCGCACGGAATGGTACAGCGAAGGCAAGGTGCCCCTGCATACCCTGCGGGCCGACATCGATTACGGTTTTTGCGAAGCAAAAACAACCTACGGTAGGATTGGCGTCAAGGTCTGGATTTACCGGGGGGACGTTTTGCCGCAAAAAGGCAAGGCCGCCGGTCAGGGGGGTGCTTAACCAATGTTGATGCCGAAAAGAGTCAAGTACCGGAAACAGCACCGCCCCGGCACCAAAGGAAAGGCCAAGGGAGGGACGGAAGTCCAGTTCGGCCAGTACGGTTTGCAATCCCTGGAGGCCGCCTGGGTAACGAGCCGCCAGATCGAGGCCGCCCGGATTGCCCTCACCCGGCACATCAAGCGGGGAGGAAAGGTCTGGATCAGAATTTTTCCCGACCACCC
>JBFMEJ010000160.1:0-4685 GCA_040753275.1 Bacillota bacterium | reverse complement strand
GCACTTAACTTATTTGGGGAGGGAAAGGTTTCTGGAGTTGTCCAGGCGTCTTCTGGCGGTAGCTGAATTTATTCCGCCCGGCAGGGTGGTGGCCGACATCGGCACCGACCATGCCTATTTGCCCGTCTACCTGGTGCAGACCGGGCGCAGCCCGCGGGTTATCGCTACGGAATTGAACGAAAAACCGTGGGAGCGGGCCCTTTCTTGGGTCAGGGCGAACCGCCTGGAAAACAAAATTGAGGTTCGCCGGGGCGCCGGGCTGGAGCCGCTTGCTCCGGGCGAAGCGCAGGCGGTGGTGGTGGCCGGCCTGGGCGGGAAGACGATCAAACAGCTGCTGGCCGCCGCCCCGGAGGTATTGCGCCGCCTGGAAAGGCTGGTTTTGCAGCCGATGGCCGACGCCGGGGATTTGCGCCTGTGGCTGGCGGACCAGGGCTGGCGGCTGGCGGACGAAGCGCTGGTGGAAGAAGACGGCCGCCTGTACGCAATCATCGCGGCCGCGCCGGGCAAAGAAGCTGCCGCAGACCGCTTCCTGATTGAAATTGGCCCGCGCCTGGCCGAAAAAGGCGGCCCGCTTTTCATTTCTTACCTGGAGCAGCTTAAACGAAACTGCCAGCGGGCTTTAAGCGGCCTGGAACGCAGCCGCTCCCCGGAGGCCCAGGAAAAGGCCATCCGGCTGACGGCCAGGCTGGCGAAGTTAAGGGAGATGATGACGAAATATGCCCGTGAGAGCTAAAGATTTATTTCGGCTGGTGGAAAAGCTGGCTCCCCTCGATCTGGCCGAACAATGGGACAACCCCGGCCTGCAAATAGGCGCTCCGGAGGCGGAAGTAAGCCGGGTTTTGCTGGCCCTGGACGTGGACGAAGGGGTCTGCCGCGAAGCCAGGGAAAAAGAAGCGCAGTTAATCATCTGCCACCACCCGCTGCTTTTCAGGCCTTTGAAAAACATCCGCACTGACCTCCCGCAGGGCGCTTTGCTGGCTTCCCTGCTCCGGGCCGGCATCGCTGTTTACGCTGCTCATACCAACCTGGACAACGCCGCCGGGGGGGTGAACGACGCGCTGGCCGCCAGGCTGGGTTTGCAGGAGGTGGAGGTCCTGCGGGTGACCCGCCGGCAAAAATTTTTGAAGCTGGTTGTTTTTGTTCCGGTCAGCCACGCGGAGATAGTGCGCTCCGCCCTGGGGAAGGCGGGGGCTGGATGGATTGGCAATTACCGCGAGTGCACCTTTCAGGTGGCGGGTAAAGGGACTTTTCTCCCCCTGGCGGGGACCCGCCCGTTTATCGGCAGGCCAGGGGAGCTGGCCCACGTGGAAGAGGTGCGTCTGGAAACCATTGTTCCGGAGGAACTGGCCGGGCCGGCGGTGAAGGCCATGCTGGCGGCGCATCCCTACGAGGAGGTGGCCTATGATCTGTACCCGCTGGCCAACGAGGGGCCCGCGCGGGGAACGGGAAGGGTGGGCGTGCCGGCCGGGCGGGGAGCCGTGGCTTTTGAAGAATTCGTGGAGCATGTAAAAAGTGCCTTAGGGGTCGGGAATGTACGCTGCGGCGGGGAGCCTGCCCGGAAAATTCACCGCGTGGCCGTTTGCGGAGGAGCGGGGGCGGAGTTCTGGCCGGACGCCCGGGCTGCCGGCGCCGACGTTCTGGTGACCGGCGATATTGGTTACCACGCCGCCAAAGAGATGATCTCCGCCGGGCTGAACTTTATCGACGCCGGGCATTACGGGACGGAACAGGTAATTTTACCCGTTTTGCGGGATTACCTTGCCGAACATTGCCGGCAAAAGGGTTGGGCCGTCGAAATTTTTTTAGCCGCCCGCCAAACCGATCCCTTTGCCTTTAAATAGTCACGTTTCACCTGCTCCCGGGAATTTTTACGATGATTCTGTTTAGCTAAAGTTTTTCGGCAGGTTTTTCAGCAGGTACTTGCCAAGACTCTTCGGTTATGTTAACATATTATTCACAAGGAACCCGGAACTAAGCGGAACCAAAGCACGCACCCTGCCGTGTGCGTGATCACCTTGAAGTTTTGAGCCAACACAAATTGAAAGGGAGCCCGGACTCTGGTTGTGGCTTGTATGCCCCCGCCGCGGGGACACAAAAAGCAATCAGGAGGGCACCCACCTGTAGGGACAGGGTTCAAGAAAACTTGGGGAGGATCACGGCACGTGTGGGGTTTTTTATTGACACCCGGGAATGAGTAAACTATAATGGGGTAAAAATAAGTTTAAACAAGAAGGGAGAGAAAAGATTGGCCAGCGAAAATATCCAGGTTCTGGACAGCGCAAGTTTTAAAGAGTTCATCACATCCGCGAAGAACCCCGTTTTGGTTGATTTTTGGGCCCCCTGGTGCGGGCCGTGCAAGATGATTGCTCCGGTTGTCGAAGAAATTGCCGCCGAATACGCCGGAAAACTGCAGGTGGCCAAGTTAAACGTGGATGAAAATCAAAGTACGGCTTACGATTTTCAGGTGAGCAGCATTCCGACTCTGATCATGTTTAAAAACGGCCAGGAACTGGATCGTTCGATCGGTTTTAAAACCAAAGGCGACCTGAAAAAGTTTGTGGACAAGCACTTAAGCTAAGCCGGGCCGCCCACTCCGCCCATAAACGAGCCCGCCCATAAGCGAGTCGGAAAACTGCGGGCGCTATTTAAAGCACGTTTTTTAAACGTGCTTTTGTATTTTTTGAAAAAAATTTTGCTCCCGGATGTATTATTTCGTTAGAGAAATGACCATACTATTAGCAAAAGTTCCCGACAAGGAGGTGAAGGTTGGTGACCGAGATCAGTCTTTCGGAGTATTTTACGAAAGTGAGCGATCGCTTGCCGGAAGAAGCTGAACGGGTGCTCCGGGCCTTAATCGAGGAAGGGAGTATGAATAAAGAAGAGCTTTCTTTAACGGCCCGGGTCAAAAGAGCGGTGCTCGACCACGTTATCATGCAGCTGTTTGCCCTGGGTCTGGTGGACGTTTCCACCGAGGGCAAAAGCAAAATTTGCAGTTTAACCAAGTTGGGCGGTGATTTCTTTAGCCTGATCAAAGCCGGTTAATCAGCATAACCGGCTTTTTATAATTGACTGGCTGGCCCCGGCGGGGAAGTTTTTAGTTAGTCAAAGATAAAACTTTTTTCTTTTATATTTTTGCGGTAGACTAATTTAAGGTCCCCTACCCGGAAATGCCCCTTTGCCCGCCGTTCGTTTTCCGTCGCTATGATGCTCCGGGTCGACGAGACGTCGGCTTGGTTCGGAGTGAACCGGGCAGCGCCAAAATTCGCGTAGGAGGTGGTCTGATGGACGATCTTTTCAGTCAGGCTTACGAGGAAAGTTTAAGGAAGGAAGCCCCGCTGGCCGACCGGATGCGCCCGCGGAACTGGGAGGAATTTGAGGAGCAGACGGCGCTGGCGGGCCCGGGCGCGCTCTTGCGCCGGAGCATCGAGGCGGATAATATCCATTCGCTTATTTTCTACGGGCCCCCCGGCACGGGCAAAACCACCCTGGCCCTGCTCATTGCCAGGATGACGAAGGCCCATTTCGTTACGTTGAGCGCGGTTCTGGCCGGCGTGGCCGACCTGCGCCGGGTGATTGAGGAGGCCCGGGAACGGCGGGCCTATTACCGCCAGAGAACCATTTTATTTATCGACGAAATCCACCGTTTCAACAAGGCGCAGCAGGATGCCCTGCTGCCTTCGGTGGAAAGCGGCCTGGTGACCTTGATTGGCTCGACTACCGAAAATCCCATGTTTTCGGTAATTCGCCCGCTTTTGAGCCGTTCCCGCCTCTATCGCTTTGAGCCCCTTTCAGAAGAGGCCATCGGGCGGATTATCCGGCGCGCCCTGGCCGATCGGGAGCGCGGGCTGGGTGACTGCGCGGTGGAATTGGAACCCGCAGCGGCCCGGCACATCGCGCGGGCGGCCAACGGGGATGCGCGCGCCGCCCTCAATTACCTGGAGTTTGCCGTGTTGACCACCCCGCCCGACGAAACGGGAAAGCGGAGGATTACCCTGGAGGTGGCGAAGGAAGCGTGCCAGCGGCGGGTTTTGCACTATGATAAAGAGGACGAGC
Source organism: Bacillota bacterium (assembly GCA_040753275.1). Lineage (GTDB taxonomy): Bacteria > Bacillota > Desulfotomaculia > Desulfotomaculales > Nap2-2B > JAIMBK01. The sequence continues at coordinate 632 of JBFMEJ010000160.1, read as the reverse complement.
ACTACGACGTGGTTTCCGCCTTCATCAAAAGCATGCGCGGCTCCGATCCCCAGGCCGCGCTCTACTGGCTGGCCCGTCTGCTTTACGCGGGGGAACCGGTGGAATTTATCGCGCGGCGCATCATGATTCACGCGGCGGAAGACGTCGGCCTGGCCGATCCCCAGGCGCTGGTGGTGGCCGCCGCCGCCGCCCAGGCGGTGGAGCGCATCGGTCTGCCCGAGGCGCGAATCGTGCTGGCCGAGGCGGCTCTTTACATTGCTCTTGCCCCGAAGAGCAACTCCGTAATCATGGGAATCGACCGGGCAATGGAGGCGGTGGAAAAGCAGCGGGCCGATCCCGTGCCCGCGCACTTAAGGGACGCCAGCTATAAAGGAGCGGCCGCTCTGGGCCACGGGAAGGGGTATAAATATCCGCACCATTACCCCGGGCACTGGGTGCAGCAGCAGTATCTGCCGGACGGGCTGGCGGGGGCGGTTTTTTACGAGCCTTCCGGGGAAGGAAAGGACAAGGACCTCCGGGCGAGAATTAATCGACCCGCTCCCGGCCTTGAATAGCCGGGGGACACTTTACTAAATTTTCGGACGTAATTCCGGGGACAAGTTCGGATAATTCCGGGGACATCTTACTAAATT
>JBFMEJ010000159.1:0-4707 GCA_040753275.1 Bacillota bacterium | reverse complement strand
TCAGCAGCTTTTTTCATGGGCCGCCCTGAAATTGCCGGCGGCCTTTTAATTTTTTCTTTCATAATTTTTCTCATAATCTGCATTTGCTGGCATAAAAATGAAGTAAAGCAATAACCAAAAGGGGTCGGTTTGCACCATGGAAGAACAGGCCAAAAACAGACTAACGCTGCTCAACCGCCAGCACTTGACTTTTGAAGGAGTCCGTTTGGTAGATAAATTTGATGAAGAGGAAATCATTTTAGAAACAAATATGGGCGTTTTATTTTTAAAAGGCACCGATCTCCATATCACCCAGCTTGATTTAGAGCAGGGAACGCTTACAGCGGAAGGGTTTTTCACCGGCCTGCAGTTTCGCGAGGAGGGCTCCGGCGCCAAAATGAAAGCAAAAGGCAAGGGAATCCTGGGAAAACTCCTGAAGTAGCAAAGTTGAAAAGCGCTAAAGCGGCGCTTTTTTCATTAAAGTTGTGCAGCTGAGGGGGCTGTCCAAAACGATGGTCAGGGAGCAGTTAACGGCCTTCGCTTTAACGATTGGCGCCGGTTTGCTGGCCGGGCTCTGGTTTGATTTTTACCGGGCCGTGCGCAGAGTTTTGCGTCTGAAAAAAATTGGCACTTTTCTTGGGGATCTATTGTTTTTCCTTTTTTTGACCGTTTTCATTTTCGGCCTGCTGCTTGCGATCAATTACGGCGAAGTACGTTTTTACGTAGTCATGGGGTTGGCCCTGGGGGCGTTAATTTACTGGCGACTGTTCAGCAGATTTGGCTACGGAACGATCATGTTTTCCTTTCGTTTTCTGCAGAAAACTTTTCGCTTGATTGGAAAATTAATAAAAGCAATTCAAAGTCCTTTCCGAAAAGCGTCTGCCATTGTAGTGGGCAGTTTGAAAAGGTTCTTGAGGCGGGTTTAAAAATTTTTAAAAAAATTTTTTTCTTGCCTGGAAGGAATTTTCCCCGCGGTATCGAAATGAATGTACTAAATATGTATAAAGAATGTATAAATAATGTGGACAAGCGTGGGAAAACCGGGTGAAAGTAGAAATCCGGGGTGTCGAAAAATTAAGTTTCCGGGAACGCCAGGTGGTGGCGCTCAAGGAAATGGGTTATTCCAACGAGCAGATTGCCCGGCGCCTGAACTTAAGCGCAGGAACGGTGGCCACCCTGTTTAACCGGGCGCGCACCAAGGGATACGAAGTTGTGCTTGTCATCCCGGGAGATCATTTAGGTATTTTTGGTCCGGAAGAAGAGGAGGAGGCATAAGCAAGTGGCTTCGCCGGCTCCCCGAACCTATCCCTTCCCGCAAAAAACGCCCGTCAAAAAGAGGCGTGTTTTCCGCCTTTCCAAAAGTAAACTGCCATTGCTCGGATTTGTTGTTTTGCTGTTTTATCTGGCTGTTTCGTTCACTCTCCAGTTTAACAGGTTATCCGTTTTGCGTCAGGAAGTTCAGCAGGTTCAGGAACAGTTGGCGGAATTGCGGTCAAAAAACACGGAACTCCGGGAACAGTTAAGACGCGTCCAGTCCGATTCTTTTATTGAGCAAATGGCCAGGGAAAAGCTGGGCCTGATCAAGCCGGGCGAAGCCAGAATAGTTCCGCTTGAATCCAGCCGTAAACAATAGTATTGACATCTTTTGCGCTCCCCGCATATAATTGAATTAAGTTTTCTGAAGAGCTCCGGGGAGGAAACTTTCAAAAGCATGCCTGTAAAGGTTGGAGCTGTTTTAGAAGGTATTGTGACAGGAATCACTAACTTTGGCGCCTTTATTCAACTTCCCGATGGTGAGACTGGTCTGGTCCATATTTCCGAAGTGGCCCGGGTTTATGTAAAGGATATCCGGGATTTTTTAAAAGAAAAAGACAGGGTTACCGTAAAGGTCATTTCAGTCGATGCGCGGGGCAAAATTGGTTTATCCATCAAACAGGCCCACCCCGGAGAAGATGAATTTACCCGGCAGAAAAAGCCGGATGTATCCTTCGAAGAAAAACTGGCCCGCTTTTTAAAGGAAAGTGAGGAGAAACACCAGCACCTGCGCCGCAGTCAAGACGCCAAACGCGGCGGCCGGGGTTCCTGCCGGGTCTGATGAACAAAAACCGGGTATCGAAAGAGAAGCATTCCACCTAAGCGGAGTGCTTTTATTTTTAAGGGGGGATAAAGGCACAAAGGCACAGAGGCACAAAGAAATTTAACGTATAGAAGAGCGGGAATATTTTACTTTGTGCCTTTGTGCCTGGGCAACTTTGTGCCTGATCTTTTTAAGGGGGGTGTTCAATTGCGGGTGGCGGTAATCGATATCGGCACCAATTCCACACGCCTGTTGATTGCCGAGGTAGTAAACGGGAAAGTGGAGGTGCTCCATACCGGCCTGACCACGACCAGGCTGGGGGAGGGGATTGGGGGCGGATACTTATTAAGCAAAGCCGTTGAGCGAACAATCGCCGTCCTGAAGAAATACCGGCAGGCCGCTCAAGCGTGGCAGGCGGCCAGGATTGCCGCCGTAGCCACCAGCGCCGTCCGGGGCGCGCAAAACAGGAACGATTTTTTAAAAGCTGTTCGGGATGAAACGGGTCTCCAGGTGGAGGTGCTTTCCGGGGAGGAAGAGGCGTACTATGGATATCAGGGCGTCATCAGCGGCCTCCCGGTGGACCCGCAAGAAGTGGCGGTGATGGATGTCGGCGGCGGAAGCACGGAATTTACGTGGCAAAAAAACGGCCGGCTCTTTTTTCGGAGTGTTGACGCCGGGGCGGTGCGCGCCACGGAGGGCCGTTACACGGAAGGGCAAATTCGCCGGCTGGTTAAACCGGTCGTGGAAGAAATCAGGCAGATCTCGCCGGGGCTGCTGGTCGGCGTCGGCGGTACGGTGACAACCCTGGCCGCCATGGCCATGGGGTTGCGGGTTTACGATCCCGCCCTGGTGCATGGTTATCTCTTGCGACGCGAACAGGTAGCCGGGCTTTTTTCCCTTTTGGCCGGCACCCCGCTGGAAAAGCGCCGGCAGCTGCCCGGCCTGCAGCCGGAGCGGGCGGATATAATTATCGCCGGAGTGCAGATTGTTCTGATCGTGTTAACCGATTTAGGACTGGGGTCAATTCTCGTAAGCGAAGCGGACATTATGCACGGAATCGCCTTGAAATTGTCGAAATAAAATAACCCTTATGTTACCAGAGATGACAATTATTGCTTGCCCCTGCATATTATAATTATTTTAGCCGTCAAAGGACCTGGGATGGCCAAAGGTGCCCGGCGGCTGCCGGTTGGACAAACCCCGCCGGGTCAAAGGGGTGGTTTATTCCCTGCGATCTCGCTTGTCCCCGGCGGCTGATGGACCCGAATTTAGATGAGGGGTGGGCAGGAAATTGGCGGATAAAATTGAGGTTTATCCCTTCCGGCGAGTGGAAAAAGAAACCAGAAAAGATACAACCTTCCGCCCAAAACGGGAAAAAACAAGGAACGCATCCGGCAAAAAAAGCCGCGGCAAGGAAAGGGGGACGCGGAAAGCCGGCGGCCTGCCGTTTTTTAATGCAAAAGAAAGTGCGCCATTCCGGAGACTGCCCGCGGCCATTCTCAAACCGCTCTGTCTGGGCGGGGCCGGATTTTTTTTGGGCCGGGCGATCTTGCTAGATGAATTGCTGCCTTTTGCTTTCGCCTATACTGCGGCCGCGGCCTGGGTTTTTCCGGCTTCCGGGGTGTCCGCTGCCCTGGCGGCAATCGCCGGGATCGTCACCACCGGTCAGCATGTATTGATTAACTCCGTCATTGTTCTGCTTGTTCTTTTCCTGTCCTGGGGTCTGCCCGGAAAGATTAAAAAACCCTGGCTGACCCTGTCCGGCCTGGTGTTTACGGTCAGCGTCGTCACCAAAGCCGGTTACCTTGCTTTTACCAGTTCTTTACCGTACGATTACATCGCCGTTCTTTTCGAGGGAGTTTTTGCCGGAGTATGTACCCTGGTTTTTTTCTATGCCCTCCCTTCTTTGGGGAAAATTGACGGGGTCCAGAATTTAAAAGCAGAAGAGCTTTTTTGTATTTTGATTCTCCTCGCTGCCCTGGTGGCAGGCACCGGCGACTTGCGAATCTGGGAAATTTCCCTGCAGGGCTTTTTGTCCCGTTTAATTATTCTCACGGCGGCCTTCATCGGAGGCATGGGGCAGGGGGCCGCCGCCGGGGCGCTCCTGGGAATTATACCCGGACTTGCTTATACCGGGGTGCCGGTGATGATGGGAGTCTTCTCTTTTGCCGGGCTGCTGGCGGGCACCGGCAGAGTTTTCGGAAAACCGGGGGTGGCGATGGGTTTTTTGCTGGGCAACGTGATACTTTCCATCTTTCTGCAAAATTTCGGGCAGCTGGCGGCGGTGATGTCCGAAACCGCCCTGGCCATGCTTTTCTTTTTTGCCCTCCCGGCTGCGTTTGTTCAGAAAATCAGTGCCTCGCTCACCATCTTGAACGTTGTTCCCCGGGACAGCAGTAAACTGCCGGCCGCCGTTACGGGACGGATGCGGAAATGGTCGCACATTTTCCGTGAATTATCGCATAGTTACGCGGCGGCTACCGCACCGTCCCCGAATTATCGGGAAGAACCGGCCCTGCAAAGCTTGTTTAACGAAATTGGCGCGAAAGTGTGCAATGGCTGCGGGCTCTTCCGGACCTGCTGGGAGCGGGAATTTTACCGTACTTACCAGGCTTTTTTGGATATGTTTACCACCGTGGAGATTTACGGCC
>JBFMEJ010000158.1:0-4724 GCA_040753275.1 Bacillota bacterium | reverse complement strand
GGAAATCATCTAAACCGATAATCTCATTGAACACTTTCACTAAAAAATACTCAAAAGTATCGTAAGCATCAATGACGTCGCGCGGAGTTAGAAAAGTCCGGGCGTGCTTGACGTGCGATTTGGCAAACAGATCAATTGTTTGCCCGGATAATAACCTGTCCGGTTCCAGGTCAAAAAATGGTTCCAGGCGCCCTTTTAAAAGCTGCAGATATTCTTTCGCATCCATGGCCAAAAGCAAACTGATGGGTTGCCGCACCTCTCCTTAAAAGATCCCAATTCGGCAAAAAAGCGGAAGTTCCTTTTTTAGCAAGCCCATAAAGAAGTACCGGCCGGGCCGGTACTTCATCAGGAATCGCCAATTCTCACATTTTCGTGCCGGCCGCACCGCTGCTTATTTTTTCGCTTCTTAAGGTGCTATAGGTGAAAACGACCAGAATGATGGCCAGAATAAACAGGGCCAGGGAAATGATAAAAAGCATATAATTTCCCGCTTTCAGGAAATTCAAAATCAACAAAAACGTTGCGGTGAGCGTGACGCAGAACATGAAAAGCATCGGCACGAAGGTCATCCAGGTTTTTTTCCCGGACTTCGCCAGCCAGGCGGTCACGGCCAGCAACGCCAGAGCACCCAGCAGCTGGTTGGAGGCGCCGAAAATCGGCCATATTTTTTGGTAGCCGTAGGATAAGAGCAGATAGGAAGCAAAAACAGTGATCAGAGTGGCGACATACCGGTTGCTCAGCCAGTTTTGCTGTCCGGTTTTAACTTCACACAGCTCCTCAAAGACGTACCGGCCAAGCCTGGCGGCGGTATCGAGGCTGGTCAAAACAAACGCAGTGAAAGCGAGGATGACGAAAACCTTGCCGACCTCCCGCGGAACGCCGAAACTTGCCATGAAGTCAGAAAGTCCGCTGGCAAAAACCACCGCTGGAGATCCCTGGGCTTTAGCCACGTAAGCTACCGAAATCAGGGCGAGAATGGCCAGTGTCCCTTCCGTCAGCATCCCGCCGTAACCCACAAACCGGGCGTCTCTTTCGTTGGCGATTTGTTTGGCGGTCGTGCCCGAGCTGACCAGCGAGTGAAACCCGGAAATGGCACCGCAGGCCACCGTCACGAACAAAATCGGGAACAGGTACTGCGGACCGGCCTTTGTTCCGATCGTAAAGCCCTTCACCGCTTCCGCCTGGAGGCTGGGATGCATAATTAAAACCCCCAGGACACCGCCGGCGATCATGGCGATCAGCAGAAAAGAGCTTAAATAATCCCTGGGCTGCAGCAGCAGCCACACCGGCAGCACCGACGCAATAAAAACATAAACCAAAAGGATATACTGCCACGTTGCCGCGGAAAATTTCAAAAAGGGGTAGCTGTAGCCAATCCAGATGGCTATGATAATTAAAATCACGCCGATTACAGTAGTCACGGCCAGGTTCAGATTCTGCCGGTAGACCAGCTGGCCAAAAAGGAGGGCAATCAGAATAAACAACATGGATGCCGTTCCCGCGCTGGGCGAGTTGGCAAAAGCATCCGCAGCGATGCTGGTGAAAGCGGCGATCACCAGGATCAACGCCAGCCACGCGAAAATGCAAAAAAACGTTTTGCCAGTTTTGCCTACGTTGGTTTCGATGACTTCTCCGATGGATTTTCCTTTGTGCCGGAGCGAAGCAAAAAGAGCGGCAAAATCGTGCACGCCGCCCACAAAAGCGCTGCCGATAACGATCCAGAGGTAAACCGGCAGCCACCCGAACATGATGGCCAGAATCGGGCCCGTAATCGGTCCGGCGCCGGCGATGGACGAAAAGTGGTGACCGAATAAGACCTTTGCGTTGGTCGGGACGTAGTCGTAGCCGTCGTAAAGTTCTTCACTGGGTGTTTTGCGCTGCGGGTCGATCCCCCACTGCCTGGCGAGATAACCGCCGTAAAGGATATAGGCAATAACGAACAGGATTATTCCCCCGAACAGCAAGACTAAAGAATTCATAAAAGAACTTTCGCCTCCTCTTCCCAAAATCAAGTTCACGTCAGAGCGCAGGAAAACAAAAAATTAAAAAATGCAGCAAAAATTATGCACGCATCTGCCCAGTCATCACCCCCGTTCGCCGGAGATCCGGCACATTTTCCCGCCGGTTCCATTCCCCGTACACCGGATAGCCCGGCAAGGTTTTTTCTGCGGCTTCTTTACCCGGGTGCGCTCGAAAGCCGGGTCTTTTTACCCACTGTAATTATACTGGACGATGCTTTTTTCGCCAATGACGCGCCGGTAAGAAGAAGAAAATCAAAGATGAAAAGAAAGGATCGGGGAATCAACGGAAATGAGCAGGGATAACTAGGCCAGCCCGAGAATTTTCTTTAAGGCCTTCACCTGGGTTTTGCTGACCGGAATCTGAGTTTTCTCCCGGTCCGCCATAATCACCCAGTAGGTTCCCTTAAACCAGGGCAGGACTTCTTTTATGTGCTGAAGGTTAACCAGGTAGCTTTTATGGATGCGAAGAAAGGATCCGTCTTTTCCTAATCTTTCGGTCAATTCGCACAGGGTTCCCGGGAAATCGTAGCACCCGTCAAGCGTGCTGACCCTGGTCGCGCCGCCGCTGCTCCGGGCAAAAACAATTTCCTGATAGTCAATCAACGTAATCCGGCCGCCCTTTTCCGCTGGCAGCTTATTTAAACCTGTCCGCCCAGCCGCTTGCTCCGGCGGGCTGGCGACTCCTCCGCCGGGGGGCGGCAGGCAGTCGAAAACGCCGGCGGTCTGCCGGACGGCCAGTTGCCGCCAAAGGGGGTTCCCCAGCATGGATTGCAGCCGGGCCATGGTCTGGGCCAGCCGCTCCGCTCCGAAAGGCTTTAATAAATAATCCACCGCACCCAGCTCAAAAGCTTCAACTGCGTACCGGTCGTAGGCAGTTACGAAAACGATCAGCGGCGGACGGGGCAATGCCAGCATCCGGCGGGCTGCCTCACACCCCGTGAGCCCCCGCATGTGGATGTCTAAAAAAACCACGTCGGGCTGAAGGCAGACGGCCATTTCCAGGGCAGTCCGGCCGCTGCCGGCCTCGCCGCACACCACGCAGGCGGGGTATGCCCGGAGCAGGTGCTTGAGTTCATCCCGGGCGGGCTCCTCGTCATCAACCAGCAACGCGTTAAACGACCAGGTCCCGGACATCGTTTGCACCTCCCTCCAGGGGAACCCGGATGGTCACCGTAGTCCCCCCGCCCGGCCGGCTGGTAAGGTCAAGGGCGTAAGCAGTTCCGTAAAGGTTTTTCAGCCTTTCGTTGACGTTGGACAGGCCGATGCCGCTCCCGCGGCCGTATCCCGAAATAAAGACGGCTTGCTGTTCTTCCGGGGGAATCCCCACTCCGTCGTCGCGGATCACGATCACCAGTTTTCCGGAGTGAATTGCCGCTTCGATTTCCACCTGCCCCCCTTCTTCCTTCGGTTGCAGGCCGTGCTTGACGGCGTTTTCCACCAGGGGCTGCAGGATAAAGGAAGGAACCGGGCAGAACCGGGTGGCTGGCTCAATGTTGGTGACCACCCGGAGTTTGTGACCGAACCGGGCCTGTTCAATCGCCAGGTAGGATCCTACGTGCGCCAGTTCTTCCTCCAGGGTAACAAACTGGTTTGCTTTTTGCAGGTTATGGCGGAAGAAATTGCTTAACTTAATCAATAATTCACGGGCCGTTTCCGGCCGGGTGCGCACCAGGGAGGTAATAGTATTCAGGGCGTTAAAGAGGAAATGCGGGTTGACCTGCGCCTGAAGGGCCTTTAATTCCGCGCCGGCCGCCAGCCGGGCCCGCTGTTCCAGCCGGGCCAGCTCCAATTGGGTGGAAAACAGGTCGGCCAGACCCAGCGCCAGCTGGAGGTCGAGGGCTGAAATGCCGCTCTTCCCCTTCCGGTACAATTTCAAGGTCCCCAGGGTCACCTCCCGGGATTTGAGCGGAACCACCACGGCGGCGGTCAATTTGCAGCCGGGGTGGCGGCAGCCGATTTCTTCCTTCTGGTTGGCCACCTGGACCATCCCCGTAACCAATGCCTGCCGGGTCGCCCGGGTGAGTGGCGCGCCCCCGGGGATGTGGTGATCGGCGCCTTCGCCCAGGTGCACCAGGATGTGCCGCGCGTCTGTAATGGCGACGGCGTCCATCCCGGCCAGCTGGTAAATGATTTCCGCCGCCCGGGTGGCGGATTGCCGGTTTAACCCCCGGCGCAGGAAAGGAAGGGTCCGGGCGGCAATCTGCAGGGCTTTTTGCGCCTGCAGGGCGGCGGTCTGGTGCTCCCGCTCCAGGGCCCCCTTGACAATGGCCAGGAAAATGGCCACTCCCGCGGAATTGATGATAATCATCGGGGGACCGACGATTTGCACCAGCGCCCAGGTTGCGCTGAAGGGCCGCGCCAAAAGCAGGGCGAGCAACATGTGCAGGGCTTCCCCGATGGCGGTGGCGGCCAGGGCGAGCGTCCAGGGAACGGGCCAGTTCCGGCTGTATTTTTGGATAATCCCGGCCGCCAGGCCCTCTAAAAAAGTAGCCAGCCCGCAGGGAAAGGCCGTAAACCCGCCCAGCAGGTAACGGTGCGCCCCCGCAATGAAACCGGCCCCGGCCCCCACCAGGGGACCGCCTAGAAAGCCGGCTACCATCGCTCCGATGGCCCGAAAGTTGGCCACCGCGCCGTGGACGGGCGCGCCGGCATACGTTCCCGCAATTCCAATGAAGCCGAACAGCCCGATCATTAAGACGCGCT
>JBFMEJ010000157.1:0-4763 GCA_040753275.1 Bacillota bacterium | reverse complement strand
GTAGGCCGGGACGTGGACAGCATGATCCGCGACCTGGTGGAAACCTCCGTGCGCATGGTCAAGCAGGAAAAAATGGCGGAAGTGGAGGAAAGGGCCACAAAAATGGCCGAAGAAAGGATCGTTGAACTCCTGGCCCCCCTGCCCAGGCAGGAAACGACCGTGCGCAATCCGCTGGAACTCCTTTTCGGCGGAGCCAGGCAGAACGAGCCGGCGGATCAGATGCAGGAGCAGCGGATCCGCAGGGTCCAGTTTGAACGGGAAACGCTGCGGGAAAAGCTGGCCCGCGGGGAACTGGAAAAGGAATACATCGAAATCGAGGTGGAGGACACCACCCCGCCCATGCTGGAGGTTTTCACCGCCTCCGGAGTAGAGGAAATGGGGATTAACCTGCAGGACATGCTGGGCAACCTGCTGCCCAGGAAAAAGCGGAAAAGAAAGGTGACCGTGGCCGAAGCCAGGAAAATTTTAACCCACCAGGAGGCCCAAAAATTAATCGACCTGGACGAAGTCCACTCCCTGGCGGTCAAAAGGGCGGAGGAGCACGGCATCGTCTTTCTGGACGAGATCGATAAAATTGCCGGACGCGAGGGCGGCGCCGGGCCCGACGTATCCCGGGGAGGGGTGCAGCGGGACATCCTGCCCATCGTCGAGGGCTCAACCGTCATGACCAAGTACGGCCCGGTGAAAACGGACCACATTTTGTTCATCGCCGCCGGCGCCTTTCACATGGCCAAACCCTCGGATCTCATTCCCGAACTGCAGGGACGCTTCCCCATCCGGGTGGAATTAGAAAGCTTAACGCAGGAAGATTTTTTGCAAATCCTTACCGAACCGGCCAACTCCCTGATCAAGCAGTATACCTCGCTTTTGGCCACGGAGGGGGTGGAAATAAAATTTTCGCAAAATTCTCTTGTCGAAATTGCAAAAATAGCTTATACTGTTAATGAGCAGACCGAAAACATTGGCGCCCGGCGGCTGCATACGATTATGGAAAAGCTTTTAGAAGACGTTTCCTTCGAAGCTTCAGATTTATCTGGCAAAACGTTTGCCATTGACGAGGCGTACGTTCGTCGAAAGCTGGAGGAAATCGTCAAAAATGAGGACTTGAGCCGTTACATTCTGTAATTTCGAGATGGGAGGTGGATTGTATTGCGCAATTTGCTGGAGAAGACACGTGCTTTAAACAAGCTGTTGCAGAAATCAGCTGGTTATCCGGTTGATTTCCGGGAAATTGCCGCCATTTTAAGCGAGAACATCGGCTGCAGTGTTTACATCATCGACCGCCGGGGCAAGGCGCTGGGTTATGCTTACTTGAAGGGGTTTACCTGCGATATCATGCGGGACTACGTGGAGTCCCCGGACGGGTTCCCCCAGCAGTACAACGAGGCTTTGCTGCGGATGGACGAAACCCACGCCAATTTCTGCCAGACAGAAAACGCCTGTGTTTTCAACCCGGAAATCCGCTGCAAGTTCAACAACAAGATCACCACAGTCGTGCCCATCGTGGGCGCTGGCTCGCGCCTGGGGACGCTGGTGCTGGCCAAATTCGACACGCACTTCACGGACGAAGACCTCATTTTGGCCGAATACGGCGCCACCGTGGTCGGCATGGAGATCTTGCGGGCCCGCGCCGGGCGGATGGAGGAAGAGGCCCGGAAACGGGCGGCCGTCCAGATTGCCATCGGTACCCTGTCCTATTCCGAACTGGACGCCGTGCAGCATATCTTTGAAGAGCTGGACGGGGAAGAAGGTCTGCTGGTGGCCAGCAAAATAGCCGACCGCGTGGGAATCACCCGGTCGGTGATCGTCAACGCCCTGCGCAAGTTCGAGAGCGCCGGGGTGATTGAATCCAAGTCGCTGGGCATGAAGGGCACGTACATCCGCGTGCTCAATGACCGGTTGCTGGAAGAACTGGAAAGGCTCAAGCACCACTAAAAATCAGCTCAAACCACAGTCGAAAGCGGCTGTGGTTTTTTCTTTCAAGTTTTAGAGTTGCCTGCTTTGTCCCCCTGATGTTATAATAGGGAGCGTAAAGGGGGAGTTTGCGTTTGTTTAGCCGTTTAAAAAGGGAAATTCAGGCCGTTTTCGACCGGGACCCGGCGGCGAAAAATTTGCTGGAGGTCCTCCTGTGCTACCCCGGCCTGCACGCCATTATCTTCCACCGGATTGCCCACTTTTTTTACTGCCGCCGGCTGTTTTTAATCGCGCGGTTGATCTCGCACCTTTCCCGTTTTCTCACCCAGATTGAAATTCACCCCGGGGCCAAAATCGGCGAGGGGCTTTTTATCGATCACGGCGCGGGAGTAGTAATTGGCGAAACGACGGAAATCGGGGACAACGTGACCATTTACCAGGGGGTGACCCTGGGCGGCACCGGGAAGGAGAAGGGCAAGCGCCACCCGACCATCGGAAACAACGTGGTGATCAGCACCGGCGCGAAAATCCTGGGCTCCATTACCGTCGGCGACAATTCGAAAATCGGCGCCGGCTCCGTGGTACTGAAGAACGTGCCGCCGAACAGCACCGTCGTGGGCGTGCCCGGGCGCGTGGTCGTCCGCGACGGCCAGCGGGTCAACGAGGCCATCGACTTAAGGCACGACCTCTTGCCCGACCCCGTGGCCGAGATCATTAACAACCTGTACGCCGAAGTCGAGCATCTCAAGAAGCGGGTCGCTGAACTGGAGGAGGAAAACGCCGGCGGGAGGTTGGAAACCCGCAAGGAGTTTCGCAAGAGCGTATCGTGAGGAGTTACCCATGACAAGCATTCGTTCTCTCCACAAAGTAATGAAATTATGTAAAAGTATTTACCCCTAATTCCTAACCCCTAATTTCTAATCCCTGTTTTCGAGGGAGTGCGAAATAGCATTATGGAGGTATACAATACCCTCACGCGCAAAAAAGAAAAATTCATCCCGCGGGAGCCGGGCAAAGTCTCTATGTACGTCTGCGGCCCGACCACCTACAATTACATCCACATCGGCAACGCCCGCCCGCTGGTCTTTTTCGACACCGTCCGCCGCTACCTGCAATACAAAGGGTATCAGGTCACCTATGTCCAGAATTTTACGGACATCGACGACAAAATCATCAACCGGGCCGCCGAAGAAGGGGAAGACCCCCTGGAACTTTCCCGGCGGTACGTGGCCGAATACTTCCGGGATGCCGACGCCCTGAACGTCCGGCGCGCGGACATCCACCCGAAGGTTACTGAACACATGGAAGACATCATCGGGCTGGTCAAGGTGTTGATCGATAAAGGAGCGGCCTACGCAGTCGACGGGGACGTCTATTTTGACATCAGCTCCTTTCCCGCCTACGGCAAACTTTCCCGGCGGTCTCCGGACGAAATGCTGGCGGGGGCGCGGGTGGAGGTGGACCCCCGGAAAAAGAACCCCATGGACTTCGCCCTCTGGAAGGCGGCCAGGCCCGGCGAACCTTCCTGGCCCAGTCCCTGGGGGCCGGGGCGGCCGGGCTGGCACATCGAGTGTTCGGCCATGTCCTTAAAATACCTGGGGGCCAATTTTGACATCCACGGCGGAGGCATGGACCTCATTTTCCCCCACCACGAAAATGAAATCGCCCAGTCCGAAGCAGCCACCGGGCAGCCTTTCGTGCGCTACTGGATGCATAACGGTTTCATTACCGTCAACCAGGAAAAAATGTCCAAGTCCCTGGGGAACTTCTTCCTGGTACGGGACGTCCTGAAAAAATTTTCGCCGCTGGTGGTGCGCTTCTTTTTGTTATCGACGCACTACCGCAGCCCGCTGGATTTTGACGACGAAAAAGTGAAGTCCGCCCGCCGGGGCCGGGAACGCCTTAAAAACAGCCTGCAACTGGTCAGCGAGGCCCTCCGCGGGCAGCAGCGGACAGAAATGACCGATCGGGACCGGGACTGCCTGGCCAGGCTGGAGAACCTCCGCCGGCAATTTGAAGGAGCCATGGACGACGATTTCAACACCGCCCTGGCCTTAAGCTACTGCTTTGAGCTGGCCAGGGAAGCAAACAGCTACCTGCAGGAAGAAACTGCTCCCGCCAGGGACGTGCTGGCCAAAATATCCGGACTGTTTGCGGGCTTCAACGAAGTTCTGGGGCTGTTTAAAACCGGTGCGCAAGGGGAAATCGTGCTTGCAGAGCGGCCCGGAGCGGATGCGGAAGCGGGGGAAGCGGGGGAACTGGCGCAGTCCTTAATCGAACTGCTTCTCCAGGTAAGGCAGGAGGCCCGGGCCAAAAAAGACTGGACTACCGCCGACCGGATCAGGGACGGCTTAAAAGGGCTGGGGATCGTCATTGAAGACACCCCCCAGGGTCCGCGCTGGAAAAAGCAGTCGTGAACAGCTCCCGGATATTGTCGAAATTATGAAAACGACCGCTTCACCTGCAAACAACGACCTGAAACCGGAAGAATTGCCGGTCCTGGTCCTGGCGTACCTGGGGGACGCCGTTTACGAGCTGCTCGTCCGCCGGCGCCTGGTTAGCATGGGGCTGGTCAGGATGGACCAATTGCACAAAGAAACGGTCAAATACGTCCGGGCGGATTTTCAGGCCGCGATAATGCGCCGGCTGGCAGCCGGCGGCCTCACCGAAGCCGAAGCGGCTGTCGCGCGGCGCGGAAGAAACGCCAAAATTACCCACCCGCCCAAAGGGGCCAGCCCGGAAAATTATCATTACAGCACGGCGTTCGAAGCGTTGATAGGGTTTTTATATCTCAAGGAAGAATACGAGCGCCTGAACGAGCTGATGGAAATGATTTTTGAAGGCGCGTA
>JBFMEJ010000156.1:0-4769 GCA_040753275.1 Bacillota bacterium | reverse complement strand
GGGCGAAATAATCTGCAGCTTCGGCCACAGCTGGCGGGGGGATAAAGCCGTTCCCGCAACCAGCTCGTTAACCAAAAATTCCTCAAGGGAGCAAAGCAGTTCCTTCTTGATCTGCTCTTCCCTCTGCTTGTTCCCGATGAATTGCTTTATCTCCTCGCTGCACATTTCAATGGTGTTGATTAAATCTTCCCGGCTGACGGGCTTCACCAGGAAGTCCCTGACCTTGCAGCGTACGGCTTCCCGGGCAAAATCAAAGCGGTCGTAGGCGGTTAGAAAAATGATTTTGCAGTTGGCATTAAAGCTGTTTATTTGTTTGGCCGCGCTTATTCCGCACAGACCCGGCATTTTTATGTCCATCAGGATAATTTCCGGATTATGCTGCTGGGCCAGCTTAACGGCCGCGCGCCCGCTGTCGGCTTCCAGGATGTCGTCAAACAAGAGGGGGGAACCCTCCAGCATGAGGCGGACGCCCTGTCTGATCAGGGGCTCGTCGTCAGCGATTAACAACTTCAAAGTTGACACCAACCTTTCCGGCCTGAACGGGCAGGCGCAGGGAAACGGTGGTCCCCCTGCCCGGGGTGCTGGTGATGCTGATCCCGTAAGAAGGCCCAAAATGCAGCCGGCAGCGTTTCTGGACATTAATCAGGCCGATTTTGTTTGCTTCGCTGTCCAGCCTGTTTAACTGCTGCTGTATTTGCAGGAGTTTTTCCGGAGGAATGCCTATCCCGTTGTCAATTACCTGTAAGACAATGTCGCTGGATTCAATGTGCCCTTCCAGTTTCAGGCAGCCCTTTTTTTCCAGGGGCTCCAGGCCGTGAAGAACCGCATTTTCCACCAGCGGCTGAAGGGTTAACACCGGGATGTTTAAATCCATTAACCGGGACGGAATTTTGTTGACAACCCTAATCCTGTTGCCGAAACGGCACTTCTGGATGGTCAGGTAGTTGTTGACACTGTTCATTTCTTGCCGGATTGAAACCAGGTCCGAAGTGGCGTACAGGTTATGCCTGAAAAGCTCGGCCAGGGAGTGCACTATTTTTGGTGTCTGCCGGGCTCCCTCCATCATGGCCAGCATCTCGATGGTGTTCAGGGTATTAAATAAAAAGTGGGGGTTGATTTGATTCAAGAGGACCTTTAACTCCATCTCCTTCAAGTGTTTTTCAAGCTCTGTCCTTTCCTTTTTGGCCGCCGTCACGCCTATTTCAATAAAGCAGTTGCTGATCGCGTCCAGGGAGCGGGTGACAACTTCGATTCTTTTTTCCGTCCAGGGGACTATTTCTTCGAAATAGCCCAGCAATTTCCGGGAGTCAATACCCAGGTCCACCGCCGTTGCGACAACCCTTTGCCTGGCGCTTTCATACAAGTGTTGTTCAATTATTTCGCCGGCCACCAAAGCCCCCAGGCATTTTTCTTCAATCATGACGGGCACGGTGATGCTTGTCAGGCCGGCATGGCAGCGCATTTTCAAAGGACCCCGTTTCTGCCTGCTTTTTTCCACGGACAGGCGGGCGAACTGGTGGCACCTGCTCAAGCCGTCCCTGGTGGTCCTTATATAACAGCAAAATTTACACGGGCTGGTGCTCTGGGAGGTAAGGATGTACTCCCCGGACGTGTCGACGAATTTCAGCCACAGGCCTTGCATTTCGCTGACCGAATCAAGAACCGGCTGAATTAATTTAAGTATCTTGCTGTATGGCTGTTCTTTATCATTCAAAGGAAAGGTCAAGTGATTTCACTCCATTTTTAAATTCTACCGGATTATATATTTCTACCTGGGAGGCGTCAAATCCTTTTTCCCCGGACCCTTCCGGAAGGATTTATTCGAAGAAGGCAGGATTCATCCGGAAATTCTCGAAATAATAGACATCAGCCGTTATCTGGCGGGTATCAGAAATGAATATTTCTTCCGTTCGCCTGGTGCAAAGTTCCGGGGTGGGTTTTGACAAAATCGAGATCGCTGCGGCAGCCCGGCTGGGCAGTCCCGGTGGCTAATTCGCCCGGGTAAAACGCCACCACGGTGGGATGTTAGAAAATGGTCACCAGCCGGTTTATACCAAGGAACATTGTGTATGATAGGCCCGCCAGGAAGGCAGTTACCGGCAACGTTACCAACCAGGCCAGGACGATTTTTTGGCTTGTCCCCCATTTAACTGCGGAAAAACGCTTGGCTGAGCCCACCCCCATGATGGATGACGAAATCACGTGGGTTGTGCTCACCGGAAGCTTAAGTAAAGTGGCACCGAGGATCACCAGGGCGGAGCTTAAATCCGCGGAAAACCCGCTGCCCGGCTCCACTTTGATGATCCTTGTCCCCACCGTCTTGATGATCCTCCAGCCGCCTACCGAAGTACCCGTAGCCATCGCCAGGGCTGCGGAGGCTTTAACCCACAAAGGGATGTCTAAAGTGTTCTGAAAACCGCCGGCAACAAGCGCAAAAGTAATGATCCCCATCGTTTTTTGGGCGTCGTTGGTCCCGTGGGAGAAAGCCTGGAAAGCAGCGGTGAAAACCTGCAGGAAACGAAATCGGCGGTTGATTACGTGGGGAATGGCGTGGTGAAAAATCAGTTTAATTAAGGTCATGATCATAAAGCCCGTAACAAAGGCAATTATTGGCGAAAAGACCAGAGCTTCGATAATATTCAGGAAGCCGTAAAAGTTGACTGCGGAGAAGCCGGCGGCGGCAATTACTGCCCCGGTTAAAGAACCGATCAAGGCGTGGGATGAACTGCTTGGCAGGCCGTAATACCAGGTAAGCAAGTTCCACGCGATCGCAGCCACCAGGGCGGCGATGACAATGACCAGCCCGTTGGTAAGCTGTAAAGGATCGGTAATTTTGCCCCCAATGGTTTTGGCTACCCCGGTGAAGGTCATTGCGCCAACGAAATTCATAACTGAAGCCAGGATAATGGCTATCCTTGGCGGTAAAGCTTTGGTGGAAATTGATGTGGCAATGGAATTGGCTGTATCGTGAAATCCGTTTATAAAGTCAAATGTGAGCGAAAGGATGATTACTACAATAATTGTGACCAGGTTGGTTTCCAACAACTGAGCTACCTTCTTTGAAAAGTAAAATTATGGAATGCCGTTTAAAAGACGAAAACAATATCTGGCAATATTCAACGGAGCCTTGAAAATATCATACCATAAAAAGCCGACTGATTGTCAAACAAATAGGAATTTAATCCGGCAAAAAAACGATTTTTACTGGACAATAAACTATAAAAACGTTTAAAATTTTTTAAGCAGAAAAATTTGTAATAAAGAGTCTGGTTACCTTGTTAAGCGCACGTTTGCGTCAATAATTTTTCTACGGAGGAATTTGTCTTATGCTCAAGCGAAAACCCGACTTCTTTTTTGAACATTTCCTTTTGATCGCAGATAACCTTAAGCAAGCCGCCAAACTGTTTCGCGAGAATGTTCATGATTTGAATGACACCGAAGCTTACGCAGAGAGTATAAAGGTTTTGGAAGACCAGGGGGACCAATATACTCACGCCATTTTTAAAGCCCTGAATAAAACCTTTGTTACCCCCCTGGAGCGGGAAGATATCATGCAACTTACCGTAAAGCTGGACGACGTTCTCGACGGCATAGAGGCCTGTGCTGACCTGTTGGATTTGTACAGTATTCAGGAGCCGGATCCATATCTGCGTCTGTTCGCCCGTTTGGTTGAAAATTGCACAGAAGAAATTGATTCCGCCATCCAGCTTTTGGCCGCTAAGAAACTTCAGGACATCCGCCGCCACACCTTTCGGATTAACGATCTGGAAAACGAAGCTGATCAGTTATACCGGGAAAGTCTTAAGATGTTATTTTCGGAAAACCTGGAGCTCAAAAAGCTTATCCAGTTAAAAGAGATTTACGGAATGGCGGAATCCATTTTGGATGCTTGCGAAGATGTGGCGGATGTTCTCGAAGGCATCATTATGCGCAGTTAAGGTGGATCGAAAATAATCAAGGCGGGAAAGACGGCCCTCGCTAAAAACGGCTGAGCAGGTCCAAGGAATAAAGGAATAAAGGAATAAAGACAGAAAGGCAAAAAGGGCAAAAAAGCGCCATTGGTTCCGGGTGCCGGGGCCGGAGCAGGACGAGCCGGGTGAACTGTAAAATGTCCGTGGTGCCTTAAAACTTTCTTAAAAGGGCCGTCACTTTCCCCAGGATAACCACTTCCTGGGCAATAATCGGCGCCATCGACCGGTTTTCCGGCTGCAGGCGAATGTGGCTGTTTTCCCGGAAAAAGCGTTTCACGGTGGCTTCGTCATCAATTAAGGCCACCACGATGTCCCCGTTTTCCGCGGTGGGCTGCCGGCGCACCACAACGAGATCGCCGTCTAAGATGCCGGCCTCGACCATGCTGTCCCCGCGCACCCGCAGGATGAAAAATTCGCCGTGGCCGGTGAGATCTTCGGGAAGGGGGAGCGTGCCTTCCTGATTTTCTACAGCCAAAAGCGGCATCCCGGCGGCTACCCGGCCCAAGACCGGCAGCACTTTAATCTCCGGGTGGGGGAATAGCTCTTTGGCGTGAAGCACTTCCAGGGCGCGCGGTTTGCTCGGGTCCCGGGACAGCATCCCCTTTTTCTCCAGCCGTCTTAAATAACTGTGGACCGTGGAAGTGGAGCTCAACCCCACCGCCTGGCCGATTTCCCTCACGGAAGGGGGGTAACCTTTCGTCCGCAGGGCGTTTTTGATCATATCGAGGATCTGTTTTTCCCGGGAAGTTAATTCGTCCTTCATTTTTTCAGCCGCCTTTCCATTTTTTTAGCAAAATT
>JBFMEJ010000155.1:0-4778 GCA_040753275.1 Bacillota bacterium | reverse complement strand
TCGCCCCTGAAATCCGTTCGGCCAGCAAGACCACCTGCTCCGGGGGCAGATTTTCGGCTGCCTTTTCAAAACCACGGTGCTTGTAAAACAGGCGGGGGCTCACCCAAAGGGTTTCTTCGCCAATGGAGCTTAGAGTAAAGTGAACTGCTTCGGCCACTCCGGAATAAACCGGCCCCAAAGGCATCTCAAAAACACCTTCGCCTTCCACCATACAGGCGGACGTTTTAGCGGCAGACCGGTTTTCCGGCAGGCGGGCGGTGTTTTCGTTTGGTCTGTTTTTTCTGAACGGAAAAAGACCCTGTTCACCCTCTTCCCGGAAGATAAACCCGCCCAGCATGGGGTGACCGGCCGGCCTGACGCCAAACAGCTCAAAAATCTCCCGTTCAAACCAGTCGGCCGCGTGGATGTGCGGGCTGACCGCCGGGTACACGGGTTTTTGGCCGTCCACCCGCGCCCACAGGGTGACGAACCCGCCGCTCCCGGCGCTCAGGTCAAAGGTATAATAAATGCGGTAACCTCCCGGTTGCCCGTAATCTTCCAGGGCGAAGGCGTCCAGCAAAAAGGCGCCGCCCTGCTCTTTCAGCAAAACGCAAACGTCGGCGAGAGCGACGGCTTTTACTTCGGCTACCCGGTGGTCCGGCGCCACCGCACTTTTTCCCACCAGCATCGCGCCCAGGATTTCGGAAAATCGATCCAACCCCATTCTTTTCACCTCCCCAGAAAAACGGCTACCGCGGAGTCCAGCAGCCGGGCGAAGGGCCAGGGGGTAAATAAGCCCGGCCCGATGACGAAGATCAGGCTGACCGCCATCGCCCACGTCGTCCACCGGCTGATTCCGGCCTCCGGCGGCGGTTCGGCCGGCCGGCTGAAGAGCATCGGATTGACGCTGCGCAAAAAGCCGAAGAAAATCACCGCGACTATCACCAGCAAAAAGACGGCGGTCGGGGGGAAAGTGCGGAAACCGGCCATCAGGATGGAAAACTTGCTGACGAAGATGCCGGACGGCGGCAGGCCGGTGACCGCCAAAACCCCGGCGAGAAAAGCGGCCCCCGTGAAGGGGAGGTTTTTCAGCAGCCCGGTAACGCCGGCTATTTCCCGGGTTTTGTATTTTAAGGAAATGTTCCCCGCGGCGTAAAACAACAACGACTTGGTAACGGCGTGATTAAAGATGTGCAGCAATACCCCGTAAATAGCCAGCGGGGTGCCGAAACCGACCCCGATCCCGGCGATGCCCATGTGCTCCACGGTGGAATAGGCCAGCAGGCGCTTGTAATCGCGCTGCTGTAAAATAAAGGCTGCGGCCACCACAATCGAGAGCAGGCCGAACAGAAGCATAAACTTCTGGGCCAGCGGCCCCAGCGTGGCCAGGACGAGGAAATAAAAGCGCAGCACCACGTAAAAAGAGACGCTGGTTTTGGCGCCCGAAAGGAGGGCGGAAACCGGCGAAGGAGCTTCGCCGTGAGCGTCGGGAAGCCAGGTGTGCATGGGCGCCAGGCCCGCCTTGGTGCCGTAGCCGATCAGGACCAGGAGCAGCACCAGCTTCATCACCTGCGGGTCGAACCCGCCGGCCAGCCGGGATAAAGAGGGCCAGTCCAGGCCGGCATAAGGGGCGGACCCGTGCACCGCGGCGTAGTACAGCAAAACCGTTCCCCACAAACCAAGGACGGCGCCGACGGTGGAAATAATCAGGTATTTCCACGCCGCCTCGACGGCGCGGGCATTGTTTTCGTAACCCACCAGGAGAACCGAAGCCAGCGTCGTCAACTCCAGGGCAATCCAGACCAGGCCCAGGTTGCTCAAAAGAGGGGTCAGCAGCAGGGCAAAGGCAAACAGGTTAAACTGGCCGTAATACCGGCGCAACTCCCGGGCGCGCCCCGCCGCCCCGCCGCCGGCGGCTTTCAGGTAGCCGGCGGAATAAAAAGCGGCGGTGCAGGTGACCAGGGACAGCGTGAGCAGCATGAAGGCGCTTACCGCGTCCGCGTAAAACCAGCCGGCGGCCAAAACCCCCGCGGCGGCCACCCGCCAGGCCAGCAGGCCGCAAAAGGCCAGCGTCAAAAGCTGGGCCGCCGCCGTCAGCGGCCCGGCAAAATTGGGCACCAGCAGGGATAATCCGGCCATCACCAGGGGAGTAACCAGGATCATCGCGGGAATTGACATCGGGCATCTACTCCTTTAACTGGCATAATTCGTGAACGGCGGTGGATTCCGTTTGCCGGTGCACGCGCATGACCAATACCCCCATCAGGAGCGCCCCCACCAGCAGATCGAAGAACAGGCCGAACTCGGCGATTAACGGGAGGCCGAACGCCGTAGGGACGGCCGCGAGCAAAACGCCGTTTTCGGTCACCAGAAGCCCCGTCACCTGGGGAACGGCTTCTTTTCTGCTCACCATGATATACAGGCCGATCAAGGTTACCGCCGTACCCAGGGGAAGAAGCAATTTCGTTAAGACGTCTCCCGGAAAAACCACCGCCTTGCTGGCAAAAAAGGCCAGGGCGGCCAGCAGGCCGCTGATGAAAAGCGAACCCGGAATATTCACCACGAATTCGATCTCCCTTTTCTCCAGGATGGTGTCGTGAATGACCCACCCCAGCAGGTAAGGAATGAGCAGCGTTTTGACCAGCAAAGTCAGGGCGGCTACCAGGTACAGGTGCGCGGAACCGGTTAAAAATCCCACCAGCGCGGCCAAAACGGCCAGCAAAAAAGACTGCCCGGCGTAAAGGCGAATACACCCGCGCATCTGGCGCGCCGTCAGGATGGCCAGGGCGGCCAGCAGGAACAGCGCCCCGCAAACCCCCAAAAACCTTAAAAATACGGGATCAACCACTTTTTCCAGACCTCCTTTAAATCCCGATGAAAAACGTAACAATTCCCAACAGGGAAATGACCAGGGCGGCGCCTAAGAATTCCGCCACCCGGAACAGCCGGAGCTTGGCGAAAGTGGATTCGATGACGACAATTAAAACGGCCGCCAGGAACATTTTAAGCATAAGGGCCGGGACGGCCAGCAGAACGTCGCGCGCGCCCGTGGTGGCGGCCAGCCCCCAGGGGGTGACCAGCACGTTTAAGAAAATACAAAGGAGTACAAACAGTTTCATGTAGCCGCCCCATTTGAGCAGCGCCAGGCTTTTCCCGGAATACTCGATGGTTTTCGATTCGTCGATCATGGCCAGCTCAAAGTGGGAGTCCGGATTGTCCACAGGAATCCGCCCGGTTTCAGCCAGAATGACCATAAAAAAGGCAATCATCACCAGCAGGTGCGACGGGTAAATAACCGCCTTATCCCCGGTATACCAGGCGTGGTTTACAACATAAGGGATGGTGGCGCCGGCCACCAGGGAAACGGTAAAAAAGACGCACATCAGCACGGGTTCAGCCAGGAAAGCAACCATCCTGGTCCGGCTGCTGCCCATGGCGCCGTACGGGCTGGCCGTGTCGATGGCGGCCAGGGCAGCGAAGAAACCGCCCAGGGAAAGGATGAAGCCGCCGCCCAGCATATCCCCCATAAAAGCCCAGAATAAAGGATAGCCGGTAATTACGGGAATGAGCAGGGTAACCACGAGGGGAGCGGCAAAAACAACGAGGGGCGTTACCCTGAAAACCCACGAAGCGTCTTCCGAAATCACTTCGTCTTTTCGAAACAACTTATAAAGATCGAAGTATGGCTGCCAGATGCCCGGCCCGCGCCGGGACTGCACATGCGCTTTCAGCCTGCTGATCACCCCCTTGAGCAAAGGGGAGCAGAGCAGGACGATGAGCACTT
This sequence comes from Bacillota bacterium, assembly GCA_040753275.1. Classification (GTDB taxonomy): domain Bacteria; phylum Bacillota; class Desulfotomaculia; order Desulfotomaculales; family Nap2-2B; genus JAIMBK01. The sequence continues at coordinate 1,015 of JBFMEJ010000155.1, read as the reverse complement.
CTAGGAGATTTAAAAGCAAACGGGTTAAAATCGGCAATCACCTCCGGAAAGGAATGTAAAGGGTAATTTAATCCATTAAGTAATGCAGACTGGGTAAGCTTTCGTTTCGTTTTTTGCCGGGCTCCGGCCGGCGCAAAAAAACGGTTCCGGTGCGCCTGTCTTTACCACCCCTCTCCATTGAACGGCTTTTCCAAAACCAAGACGGCAAAAAAAATAACTCCTACGTGAGCAAAAACCCACTATAGGAGTTATTAGCTTGGTGCAATAGGCGAACTCCATCGCCGGGACCGAAACCCAGTACAATTATATTAAAGGCATCCTCTTCTGTCAACTACTTTTTCAGGTAGCTTTTTAAAAAACCTTGGGAAAGAAATGCCGCCCCCTCAAGCGGCGGCGGCACTTAATGTTACGATCGGCAACCGAATAACCCCTTTAACTGACCCCCAGTTCGTTTAAAGCCCTTTTGGTGGCCATGATAAAGCCGGCCAGTTTTTCCGCGGCCAAATCGATTTTCTGACGTTCGACCAAACGAAAGGGCATCACCAGCTTCAACCGGTATTTGCCGGTGGCTTCCACTTTCGGCAGTTCGCGGACCAGTATTTCCCCCAGCTCTCTTTCGATTTTTCCTTTTTGCTCCAACAGGGGCAAAAAGACCTGATTTTTCTGACCGTCCATCACCAGGTCAAAAACCAGCAGGTCCTGGTTTTGGTACGGCCCCTTCCGCGGTCTGGTTCTGCCCACGCGGTAAAAAATATTTTTATTTTCCAGAACCCTGATGCAGCGCCACGAACTCTTCAGGCCCAGCCATTGCCCGGCGGAGGGGTAAATCATTAGAACCCCCCGGCGGCGGAGGATTTCCCGGGTCCGGACCAAAACTTCATCGACGAAATTCTCAAATTTAAGGGATTCGCCGGACCCAAACCCCCCTTCCGCCCTCCCGCTTTCGATCCGTAACCAGTGCTCAAACGAGTTGAGGATCTTTTCCGCGCTGCTCTTTTTATACTCCTGCAAGAAT
>JBFMEJ010000154.1:0-4813 GCA_040753275.1 Bacillota bacterium | reverse complement strand
GAATTGCGCCGGGAAGCCGCCGCCCGCGTGGAAGACCAGTACGACGTCGATCCCGGGGTCAGCCCTGCCGTGCAGCGGGATATTTCGGCGGTGATCGCGGGCATCAGCGAGGTCCAGGCGGACAGCGAGGCCGGCCGGGACGCCCGGGTTGCCCGCCTGCGGCAACTGCTTCCCTTTTCCCTGCCCGAGGAAACGCTGGCTGTTTTAATCCAGCCTTCCCCCCGGACGCTCCAGCAGCTGGAGCAAAGCGTGAACGGCCTGATTGCCCAGGCGCTGGAGGGGAAAGAAGGGGTAACGCCGGAAAATCTGGAGACCGTCAAAAACAGCCTTCTGACCAGGATGGGCCAGCTGCCTTTCAATAAAGCTTACCAGGAATTGGGGCGCAATTTAATCAAAACCTACCTGCGCCCGAATAAATTTTTCAACCCCGAAAGGACGCGCCTTTTAAAGGAAGCGGCCATGGCCGCAGTGCCGCCGCAGCAGGTAACCATCTGGAAAGATGAAATGATCGTCAGGGTCGGCGATGTGGTCAAGGCCGAACAAATGGCCAAGCTGGAAGCGCTGGGCCTGACCCAGGCCCCCATTCCCTGGCGGGTCTTAATCGGCAATGGCCTGTTGGTCATTTTGCTCATGGCGGTTGTCCTTTTTTATCTTTTTCAGCAAAATAAAGAAATTTTCCGGAACGCCGGGCATCTCTACCTGATCGGGATTATTGTGATTGTGGTGATGATTGTGGCCAAGGGCATCATCGCCATCGATATTACCCAGTGGCCGGAGTTGAGCGCTCTTTTCGGCTACATGGTACCCATGGCGGCGGCGGGCATGCTGATTGCCATCCTGCTGGATTCCCGCCTGGCGGTCCTGATCGTTGCCGTGATGTCTTTTCTGTTGATGCTCATGACCGACGGGCAACTTCGCTTCGGCGTCGTGGGACTGGTGGGCGGAATTACCGGCGTTTATACCGTCAGCAGGCTGAGCCAGCGCGGCGACCTGGCCCGGGCCGGCGTTTATACCAGCCTGGCCAATATCACGGCCATCATGGTCATGGAATTAATCCAGACCTCTTCGGCAAGCTTGATCATTGCCTCCGCCGTCCTTTTCGGCGTGGGCAACGGATTTCTTTCGGCCATTTTGACCATCGGGCTGCTGCCCTACCTGGAAAGCACCTTCAAGATAACTTCCTCCGTGCGCCTTTTGGAGCTTTCGCACCCCGGCAGCCCGCTTTTAAAACGCCTGCTTACCGAGGCGCCGGGCACTTATCACCACAGTATCGTGGTCGGCAACCTGGCCGAGGCGGCTGCCGAGGCCATCGGAGCGGAAAGTCTCTTGACGCGGGTAGGGGCTTATTACCACGACATCGGAAAGCTGAAAAGACCCTACTTTTTTATTGAAAACCAGTTGAATCAGGACAACCCGCACGACAAAATCGCCCCTACGCTAAGCACGCTGATCCTTACCTCGCACGTTAAAGACGGGGTGGAACTGGCCAAAGAATATAAACTGCCGCCGGTAATTATCGACATCATCGAACAGCACCACGGCAGCAGCCTCTGTACCTATTTTTACCTGAAAGCTTTGGAGAACGGCCAAAACGAAGGGGCCGTCAACGAAGAAGAATTCCGGTACGAGGGGCCCAAGCCGAAAACGAAAGAAGCGGCCCTGGTGATGCTGGCGGACTCCGTCGAGGCAGGCGTGCGCTCCCTGCAAAACCGGACCCCGGGCCGGGTGGAAGGAATGGTGCGGAAAATCATCAAGGATAAACTGATGGACGGCCAGCTGGACGAATGCGATCTTACCTTCAAGGATCTGGACACGATTGCTTCGGCTTTTCTGCAGGTCTTAAGCGGAATCTTTCACGCCCGGATCGAGTATCCCGATTTAAGCAAGGAAATCGAAAGGAGAAAAACAAAGGGTGCCGGTTTACGTAAACAACCTGCAAGATCAATTATCCGCCGGTGAAGATCTGCAGGCGCTGGCCGCCAGGGCCGTCCAGGAAGTGCTGGCGGCCGAGGGAGTGGCGAAAGAAGCCGAAGTAAGCGTCGTGTTTGTAGACGACGAGTACATCCGGCGCCTGAACCGGCAGTACCGGGGGGTTGACTCCCCGACGGACGTGCTCTCCTTCGCCATGCTGGAAGGCGAACCCCTCGCCGGCAAGGAAGAGGAATTAATTTTGGGCGACGTGGTGGTTTCCCTGCCGGCCGCGCAAAGGCAGTCTGCGGAGTACGGCCATTCCCTGGCGCGGGAAGTTGCCTACCTGATTGTCCACGGCATGCTGCACCTGCTCGGGTACGACCACCAGACTGCTGAGCAAAAACAGGTCATGCGGGCCAAGGAAGAAGCCGTCCTGGAAAAGCTGAACCTCCTCAGAAAATAGATTTTTATTTCCCCCCTTTTTCCAGAAAACAGGAATTACGAATCAGGCGCCAAAAGATAAAGTTCCCGCTTAAAATAATTTTTTTAAAAATTTTCTCTCAGCAGAAGAGTTTAAAAATCAGTCGAATAAAAAAATTAACGGTATGGTGGTCTGACCATCAGCATATACCCTAGGTCAGCCATCGGGTGAGATTACAATAAGCAGAGCTGGAAAGAGGGTGCGAATGTTGGACGAAAAACAAATGAGAGCAACGGCCAGAGAAAAGCTAAAGGGATACTGCCGGGTCTGCCCGGTTTGCGACGGCCGCGCCTGCGCCGGGGAGGTGCCGGGCATGGGCGGCGTCGGTACCGGGGCGGCCTTTCAGGCTAACCTGCAGGCCCTGGCCAGCTGGCGGTTGAACCTGCGGACGATTCATGACGCAAAGGAACCCGATTGTTCCCGGCAGCTTTTTGGGTTGAAGCTGCGGACACCGATCCTGGCCGCGCCGATGACCGGTACTCCTTACAACATGGGCGGGGCGCTGACGGAGCGCGAGTTCATCGGGCATATCATCACCGGCAGCCGCCTGGCCGGGTCCATCGGTTTTTGCGGCGACGGGGCCGACCCCGCCATGTACGATTCAGGCCTGGACGCCATTGCTGCGGAAAAGGGGTGGGGCATTCCGATTATCAAGCCCCGCGCCCAGGCGGCCGTCATCGAAAGAATCCGCCGGGCGGAAGCAAGCGGTGCGCCCGCCGTGGGAGTGGACGTGGACGGGGCCGGGCTGATCACCATGGCCTTGAAGGGCCAGCCGGTGGGCCCCAAAACAAAAGAGGAACTGGCCGAACTGGTCGCGGCGACCCGGCTGCCCTTTATTGTCAAAGGTGTCATGACGGTGGACGAAGCGGAGCTGGCCGTTGCTGCGGGCGCCGCCGCCATCGTGGTTTCCAACCACGGGGGGCGCATCCTGGACCACACTCCAGGGGCGGCAGAAGTTTTACCGGCCATCGCCGCTGTAGTCAGGAATAAAGTCGCTATTCTGGCCGACGGCGGGGTGCGCAGCGGGGTGGACGCCTTAAAGCTGCTGGCCCTGGGCGCGGACGCTGTTTTAGTGGGCCGCCCGCTGGTCACCGGTGCTTTCGGCGGAGGCGCCGAGGGAGTCCGGTTCATCCTGGAAAAAATGACGGCGGAGTTAAGGCAGGCAATGATTCTAACCGGCTGCAAAACGCTGCCGGACATCACCGAAAAGATCCTGCACACCGGAATGTGATTGTCGTCACCGCCGTTTTTCTTGGATGCCCACGATATGGAGGCGAACGCATTGGCTGCTTCCCAGGCCATTGCCGAGTTCATCAAGGCGCTGGGCAAAGAAAAGGTGCTCACGGACCGGGAGGACCTCCTTTGCTATTCTTACGACGCCACTCCCGACGTGCCGGGGGCGTTGCCGGAAGCCGTTGTTATGCCGGAAAACACCGCCGAAGTGGTTCAGGTGATGAAAATCGCCAGCGAGTACCGGGTGACGGTTTGCCCGACCTGCGGGGAGGCCTTTTTGCATTACTACCCCGCCTTACTGACGGGGGAGACGAGGGAAAAGGCGCGGGCGCTGGTGAAAAAAACCATGGACATTACGGACTTTTTGGTTAAATATAATTTAGGGGTGCCGGAGGTGTGGGGGCCGGTTCCCGACAAAATCACCTACCACAGCCCCTGCCACCTGGACCGGGGAATGGGGGTTTTCAAACAGCCGCTGGAGTTGATCAAGCAGGTCCCGGGAGCCGTTTTGCTGCCCTTACGGGAGCCTGCCGCCTGCTGTGGCGGGGCCGGCGCCTTCAGCTTCACCAACCGGGAGCTGTCCGCCATGGTGCTGAACCCCAAGGTGGCCGACATCAGGCAAACGGGCGCCCAAACCGTGCTCACCGGTTGCAGCGCCTGCCGGATGCAACTGGCGGAGGGCCTGGCCAGGGCCGGCCTGGCGGCCGAGGTGCTGCACACCGTGGAGTTTCTCGCCCGCGCGCGGAAGGAAAAGCCGAGTTAATCATTAACCACAGCGCCTGCCGGCGCTGGCCGACCGCGCGTTGCGGGATCGCGTCGAGGCGGGTGAAACAGCCGCCGGGCAAATCGGAGGACAAGCGATCCGATCGGCCGGCGAACCGGTTCAAAAGGCCGGCTTTTTCGCCGGCTGCCTGATTGATTTTGTATACCCGGAAATCGGCGAGGCCGGCCGATCCTGGAGCAAAAAATCGCCAATATTGCCGCTTCCGGAGCGAAGCTGGTGGCCATGGACTGCCCGGGGTGCCTTTTGCAGATCCGCTGGATTACCGTGACCTGCCGGTAAAAGCAGAGCATACGGCGTTGATCATCGGGGATATTCTAAAGCGGAAACTTTCATGATAAAATAAATTTCAGTTGGCCAAAGATAAAAAAGGTTTTCCCGGACACACGGCGAATTACCTACTGTTT